>NZ_BAABCQ010000154.1:0-18819 GCF_039539045.1 Streptomyces marokkonensis | reverse complement strand
CACACACGGTCCTGGGAAGGCACAAGGTGTCCCCGAAGGAGTGACGTCCGGATACCGAGGGCCAGAAGAACCGCGAAACCCCTGCTCAACGCAGGTCCGTCCAGACAGCCCAGTCAGATCCCGCAGAGCCGCGGAAGAGGGAGAAACCCGATGTCAGCAGCCGAGGGTCCGCTCGTCGTCGGCGTGGACACGTCCACCCAGTCCACCAAGGCGCTGGTCGTCGACGCGGCCACCGGCCAGGTCGTCGCGAGCGGTCAGGCGCCCCACACCGTGTCCACCGGAGCAGGCCGCGAAAGCGATCCGCGCCAGTGGTGGGAAGCGCTGTGCGAGGCCCTGCGCCAGTGCGGTGACGTCGCGCGCGAGGCCTCCGCGGTGTCGATCGGCGGGCAGCAGCACGGACTCGTCATGCTGGACGCCCAGGGCGACCCGGTGCGCCCGGCCCTGCTGTGGAACGACGTGCGCTCGGCCCCGCAGGCCCGCCGCCTGGTCGAGGAACTGGGCGGCCCCAAGGCCTGGGCGGAGCGCACGGGCAGCGTGCCCAGCGCCTCGTTCACGGTCACCAAGTGGGCCTGGCTGGCCGAGCACGAGCCGGAGGCGGCTCGTGCGGCGAAGTCCGTACGCCTGCCCCACGACTACCTCACCGAGCGCCTCACCGGCGAGGGGACCACCGACCGCGGCGACGCGTCCGGCACCGGCTGGTGGGCGTCCGGCACGGAATCGTACGACGAGGAGATCCTCGCGCGCGTGGGACTCGATCCCGCGTCGCTGCCCCGCGTGGTCCGGCCCGGGGAAGTGGCCGGCACCGTGCGCGACGGCCACGGCCTGCCGTTCGCCAAGGGCACCCTGGTCGCCGCCGGCACCGGTGACAACGCGGCCGCCGCGCTGGGTCTCGGCCTGCGCCCCGGCATGCCGGTGATGAGCCTCGGCACGTCCGGCACCGTGTACGCCGTGTCGCAGCGCCGCGCAGCCGACCCGACCGGCACCGTGGCGGGCTTCGCCGACGCTCGCGGCGACTGGCTGCCGCTGGCCTGCACCCTCAACTGCACGCTCGCCGTCGACCGCGTCGCGGCCCTGCTGGGCCTGGACCGGGAAGCCGTCGAACCGGGCACCGATGTCACGCTCCTGCCCTACCTGGACGGCGAGCGCACCCCGAACCTGCCGCACTCCTCCGGCCTCCTGTACGGCCTGCGCCACGACACAACCGCGGGCCAGTTGCTCCAGGCCGCGTACGACGGCGCCGTCCACTCGCTGCTCGGCGCCCTCGACCTCGTCCTCGACACCGACGCGGACCCGTCCGCGCCACTGCTGCTGATCGGCGGCGGCGCCCGCGGGGCTGCCTGGCAACAGACCGTACGACGGCTGTCGGGGCGCCCTGTCCAGATCCCCGAGGCCAGGGAGCTGGTCGCCCTCGGCGCCGCGGCACAGGCGACCGGCCTGCTGACCGGCGAGGACGCGGCGGCGGTCGCCCGGCGCTGGAAAACGGCCGCCGGGCCGGTGCTCGACGCCGTGGAGCGGGACGAGGAGACACTGACCAGGATCAGCGGGGTACTCTCCGACGCGGCACCGCTGCTGGAACCGAACGCGGACTCCCGCTGAGGAGACGCTCACGCGGGCGACGCCACCGACGGACACTGTCACGGGCTGTTCCGGCGGGGCGCCCCGGTACGGAGGCGCGTCGGTGTGCCAGGGCGGCCGATGCGGACACTTCGGCGGGGGGGGGAAGCGTGGACCACGACCACGCTCACCGACGGAGTGCGTCACCGATGGGCGTCCCCGGCTGTCTCACTGACGGCGCCCCCGGCCGCCGCCCGCCGGGCACCGTCGAAGACGACGCGGACGTCCGGCGCCCCGCGCCGGCCGAAGCACGTGGCCAAGGAACGGATCGACCGAAGACCGACCGAAGACCGACCGAAGACCGACCAAGGACTGACGGAGGCATGACCGCACCGCCGCACGAAGCACACCCGACCCGCACCGGACGCGCGCTGCCGGACACCCAGCAGGGCATGCGCCGCCGCAACCTCGCCCGGGTGATGCACACCGTCAGCGCCGAGGGTCCGCTGTCCCGGGCAGCCGTCGCCTCACGGATCGGGCTGACGCGTGCGGCAGTGTCGACCCTCGTGGACGAGCTCATCCGCTCGGGACTGCTCGAGGAGCTGGGGCCCGAGCGTCCCGGCCGGGTGGGGCGGCCCGGGTCGGCGCTCGCCGTCAGCGCGCAGGGCCCGGCCGGTATCGGGGCAGAGGTCGGCGTCGACCACCTCGCGGTCTGCGCGGTCGACCTGCGTGGCCGGTTGCGGTCGCGTGTCGTGCGGTACGGCAGCAACCGGGGTCGCTCGCTCGGGCCTGTGACCGAGCAGCTCACCGGTCTGGTGCGGCAGGTCGTCTCGGAGGTGGAGGCAGAGGGGCTGTGGCCGGCCGGGCTCGCGGTCGCCGTGCCGGGTCTCGTGGCGCGAGACGCCCGTACCGTCGTACGTGCTCCGAACCTGGACTGGCACGACGCGGATCTGGGTGCACGACTGCCCGATGACCTGCCGCTGATCGTGGACAACGAGGCCAACTTCGGCGCGCTCGCCGAGCTCTGGCTCGGTGACGGCACTCCACGGGACTTCCTGCATGTCTCGGCCGAGATCGGCATCGGCGCGGCCGTGGTCGTCGACGGGCGGCTGCTGCGCGGTTTCCGGGGGTTCGCCGGCGAGTTGGGTCACATGCCGGTCAGCCCCGACGGACCGGAGTGCGCCTGCGGCGGGCGAGGGTGCCTGGAGCAGTACGCCGGTGAGAAGGCGGTGCTGCGCGCGGCCGGCGTGGAGGCGGGCGAGGATCGTGTGGGGCTGCTCGCGGGGCGTGCCGCGGAGGGCGACGAGGCCGTGCGGCGTGCGCTGCGCGAGGCGGGTACGGCGCTCGGCATCGCGCTGACCGGGGCCGTCAACCTGCTCGACCCCGAGAGCGTGGTACTGGGCGGAGCCCTGGCCGGACTCGCACCGTGGCTGCTGCCCGCGCTGCGGGACGAACTGGCCCGGCGCACGGCAGGCCCGGCCTGCCCGGTCACCGTGTCGGAGCTGGGCTCCGAGGGGCCTCTGCTCGGCGCCGCGCACTCGGTCGTACGGGCTGTCCTGGACGACCCCGCGATGGTGGCGGAGCGGGCTTGAACCAGGTCTGGTGACGGTTACGGAGTGAGCCCGGCCCCGCCCCTGTGTCGGACACCGAGCAAAACCCGAAGCCGTCCCCGTGTCGAATACGGAGCAATCCGCCCCTGGCTCCGCGACGGCCGCAGGGGCCGAGCCGGCCGACGGCACCCGCCAGGAAGCGCCTCGATTGCCTCGGTCCACACCCTCGCCACTCGATCGAGTGAGCGCGGTGTCCACAGAGCGGCGGCTGTCCACGGAACGGCGCGGCACCCTTCTGCGCAATCCCCGTTCGCCGTACGGTGATTCGCGCGGACGCCCCTCGCCCGACAGTCGGCGAACGTCCGCTTCAGCGACCTCCGTCTCTGCCACGCGCACAGCTGAGCACCCCTCACACACAAGGGGCCCGAGGGGCCCCACCGACGAAAGGGCAGTCCCCATGGATAGGGAAAGGACAGCACCGATTCCGACCAGGCGACGGCTTCTGAAGGGCGCCGCGCTCGCCACCGTCCCGTATGCCCTGTTCTCCGGCGCACCGGCCGCCGCACGGCCCCGGGCCGTCGACTACCCCTCCGCCGAATGGCAGCCGGCGACTACGTCCAACTACAGCCGGTCGAGCCGCCCCACGGCCTATTCCGTCGACCGCGTGGTCGTACACGTCACACAGGAGACGTACGCCGACACCCTCTCCATCTTCCGCAACCCGGAGAAGCAGGTGTCCGCGCACTACGTCGTCCGGTCCTCCGACGGGCACGTGGCGCAGTGTGTCCGTGAGGCGGACATCGCCTGGCACGCCGGGAACTGGGACTACAACACCCGCAGCATCGGAATCGAACACGAGGGCTGGGTGGACCGGCCCGAATACTTCACCAACGCCCTGTACGAGCAGTCGGCCCGGCTCACTGCGGCGATCTGCGCCACTTACGGCATCCCCAAGGACCGCGCCCACATCATCGCGCACCACGAGGTGCCGGGCAGCGACCACACGGATCCGGGGCCCCTGTGGGACTGGACCCGCTACATCAGACTGGTCAACTTCGTTTGACCGCCGCCGTGCCGCACCCCCTGGGAGATCCGGATGGTCGAAGAGGTTGTCCGCGCCAGTTGGCGGAGTGACGATGTCCCCGTCGCAGCACCGACAGCTTCACCGTCCGGGGAGGCCGAGTTGACTGATTCATGGCTGGCTCTGGAACCGGGGGCCGACCCCGTCGAACGAGCGCGGACACTGCGGCGCGCACACGACACGTTCACCGAGGCGGGGACGGTGCCGCGCCCCGTGCGTGCCGTGGTGGCGGATTCCTGGCGGCGCTCGGTCCGGGCAGGCGTCGGCCCGGACGGCACCGCGAGCGTGGAGCTCATGGACGGTGACCTCGGCGCCTACCGGGCCGAGCATCCGCTGGCACGGGTGATGCCTCTGGTCCGAGAGCTCCTGGGCACGTTCGCCGCGGACGGCGAGCACCTGCTCGCGGTGTGCGACGCGCACGGCAGACTGCTCTGGGTCGAGGGGCATCCGGCCACCCGGCGCCGGGCGGGGCGGATGAACTTCGTGCCCGGTGCCCGGTGGGCGGAGTCCGCGGTCGGGACGAACGCCCCGGGCACGGCGGTGGCCCTGGGCCGGCCGGTACAGGTCTTCGCGGCCGAGCACTTCATACGACGGGTCCAGCCGTGGACGTGCGCGGCTGCTCCGGTGCACGATCCCCGCACCGGGCGGGTGCTCGGTGCCGTGGACATCACCGGCGGGGACGGTCTGGCGCATCCGCACAGTCTGGGCTTCGTCCAGGCTGTCGCGCGTGCCGCCGAGTCGCAACTGGCGCTGTCCACCCCGCAACGGTCCTCGGCCGAGGCCGCCGAGCTGACCGCGCTGGGCCGTGACGAGGCCCTGCTGAGCGCGGACGGCCGCCGAGTCCGGCTGAGCCGGCGGCACAGTGAGATCGTCGTGCTGCTGGCCCACCACCCGGAGGGCCTGACCGGCGACGAGTTGCTGTGCGCGCTGTACGAGGACGAGGCGGTGCCGCCCGTGACCCTGCGTGCCGAACTGGCGCGGTTGCGCGGGATACTGGGACCCGGTCGGCTGGCGTCCCGACCGTACCGGCTCGCGCTGCCCGTCGAGTCGGACGCCACCGTCGTGGAGCGTCGTCTGCGGGCCGGTGCGGTGACGGGGGCCGCGGCTGTCTACACCGGTCCGCTGCTGCCCGGCTCCCGGGCTCCGGCAGTGGTACGGCTCCGGCGCCGACTCGCCGACGGGCTGCGCGCCGCACTGATCGCCTGCCGCGATCCGGACCTGCTCGCCGACTGGGCGTACGCGCCGTGGGGTGAGGACCACCTCGACGTGTGGCGCGCACTCACCGCGGTCCGGCCCACGCCGGCGGTCCGGGCCCGGCTCGCCGCGCTGGAGTCCGAGCTGGCGGCGCCGAACGCCTGGTGACTGTCCATGGACGCGGGCCGGTCCCGGCCCGGTCCCCGGCTAGCGGTCGGTGCCCACCGCACGTGCAACGTCCCCGCAACGTCCCGCTGCCTAGCCTGGCGCGGGGCTGTCCAACGGCGGGCGGCACTCGACGAGGGAGGCAGACAGGATGACCCGTTACGCGGCACCCGGCACCGAGGGCGCGATCGCCTCCTATCAGTCGCGCTACGACCACTTCATCGGCGGCGAGTACGTGCGGCCGGTGCGCGGGCAGTACTTCGAGAATCCGTCACCGGTGAACGGTCAGCCGTTCACGGAGGTCGCGCGCGGTACGGCGGAGGACGTGGAGCGGGCGCTCGACGCGGCGCACGAGGCCGCCCCGGGGTGGGGCCGCACATCGGTGACCGAGCGTTCGCACATCCTGCTGAAGATCGCCGAGCGTATGGAGGCCAACCAGGAGCGACTGGCGGTCGCCGAGAGCTGGGAGAACGGAAAGCCGGTACGCGAAACGCTGGCGGCCGACATCCCGCTCGCCATCGACCATTTCCGCTACTTCGCGGGCGCGATCCGCGCTCAGGAGGGCTCACTCGGCGAAGTCGACGACGACACCGTCGCGTACCACTTCCACGAACCGCTGGGCGTGGTCGCGCAGATCATCCCGTGGAACTTCCCGATCCTGATGGCCACCTGGAAGCTGGCCCCGGCTCTCGCCGCCGGCAACGCAGTGGTCCTGAAGCCCGCCGAGCAGACCCCGGCCTCGATCCACTACTGGCTGAGCCTGGTCACGGACCTGCTGCCGCCCGGCGTCCTGAACATCGTCAACGGCTTCGGTGCGGAGGCGGGCAAACCGCTCGCGTCCAGCCCGCGAGTGGCGAAGGTCGCGTTCACCGGGGAGACCACGACCGGGCGGCTGATCATGCAGTACGCGTCGGAGAACATCAAGCCGGTCACGCTGGAGCTGGGAGGCAAGTCACCGAACATCTTCTTCGACGACGTCTGGGCGCAGGACGACGACTTCCGCGACAAGGCACTTGAGGGCTTCACGATGTTCGCGCTCAACCAGGGCGAGGTGTGCACCTGCCCGTCGCGGGCGCTGGTCCAGCGCGGCACGTACGCAGAGTTCATGGAGGCCGCCGTCGCCCGCACCGAGCTGATCAAGCCGGGGCACCCCCTGGACACCGACACGATGATCGGCGCGCAGGCGTCCAACGACCAGTTGGAGAAGATCCTCTCCTACCTGGACATCGGCCGGCAGGAGGGCGCCAAAGTCCTCACCGGCGGCGAACGCGTCGAGCATGGTGGCGACTTGAAGGGTGGCTACTACGTCCAACCGACGATCTTCGAAGGCCACAACCGCATGCGGGTCTTCCAGGAGGAGATCTTCGGCCCGGTCGTGTCTGTCACGTCCTTCAACGACTTCGACGACGCGGTCAAGACGGCAAACGACACCCTGTACGGTCTCGGCGCCGGTGTGTGGACCCGCGACATGAACACCGCCTACCGCGCGGGCCGCGCGATCCAGGCGGGGCGTGTCTGGACGAACTGCTATCACGCCTACCCGGCGCACGCCGCCTTCGGAGGCTACAAGCAGTCGGGGATCGGCCGGGAGAACCACAAGATGATGCTGGAGCACTACCAGCAGACGAAGAACCTGCTGGTGTCGTACTCCGCGAAGAAGCTGGGCTTCTTCTAGAGACCCCAAAAGGGGTGCATGACCAGGCAACTTGCCTCGTCAGGCACCCTTGTAACACTCACTCTGAGTCGCGAAGCGAATTTCGACCTAACTCCTGATTTGTCCCACCCGTCTCCCACCTCTGACCAGCTGGCCCGGGGCATTTCCGGGCCAAGCCCGGGCTAGGCCCAATGCCGGTGACTTAAGTTCTGGCCTGTCGAGTGATGGTGACGGTGTCCGGTGCGGGTGGTGTTCCGTTGCTGTGTTCGGCCGCTTGAGTGGCCAGTTGGACATCTTGCGTTTGACCACGCGGGGGCAGGTCCGGTGGGGGCAGCAGGCGTTCGGTGATCTCAGCGGGGGTGCGGACCAGCGCCCGGGCGAGTCTGCCGGGGGGAAAACGCCGCCTGGGCCGGAACCTGGCGGCGCACGATCCACAGGGACCGGGTGAAGGACATGCGATCAGGGTCGAGACCGTGGTCGGTGGCGGCCTGGTGCATCAGCTGCCGGATGGCGTGATGGACGAGGAGGAAGCCGTAGATTTCCTGTTCCACGCCCCACGGGTACTTCGAGCGCAGGAGGAGTTTCGGGCCACGCTGGTGGGTTTTGGTCTCGTCCAGCGCGGCCGCGATCTCCCAGCGCTGGGCGTAGAGCGCGGCCAGTTCCTTTGCCGGTGCCCGTTCAGGGTCGAGCAGGGTGGTCAGGAGGCGGTAGACGGTGGCGTCGCCGGAGCGGGCGAGGGTGTACTCGATCACCCGGACCACCACTGGGCTGCGGCGGCTCTTGCGGTCGGTCCGGCGTGGACCGTGCTGAGGTAGGAGCCGTCGGCCAGGACGGTCACGACGGGCAGGGCCGCGCTCTTGCGCATCCGCCACAGCAGGTCCGCGCCGCTGTCCCGGGCGGCCTGCCACAACTCGAACCCGTAAAAGCCCCGGTCGGCCAGCAACAGCATCCCCGCCCGCAGCTCGGTGAACAGCCGCCGGGACAGCGCCTGTTCGCTCACCGACAGCGGCCCGACTGTCGCGCCGAACACGGCATGGGTGCCGCACTCCGCGAGCGCCACCACTCTGGCCTGCGGGAACGCGCCGACCCCACGCCCGGACCCCCGGGCGGCCGAAGAAGCCGTCGTTGGCCGCGGTGTCCGCCAGGTCCAGGGTGATGCCGTCCACAGCCACCAGACGCCGGCGCCGATACCAGGCACCGGCCGTCCCGGGCACGGCGACCGGACGGCACACCCGCGCGAACAGCGCCTTCAACGGCTTCACGCCCAGGCGCCGACGCGCTCGCCCGATCGCGGCGGTCGGCGGCACCTGCCACGACCGCCGCCCGTCCCGCAGCCCCTCACCGAGCAGACGCGCGACCTCTTCATACGGCTGGCCGAAGAACAGGCACATCGCCAGCACGAAGTACACGACCGTCCGGGCCGGCAGCAGCCGACTGCGCTGCTCGGCCCGTCCGGTCTCCGCGATCACCCCATCGACCAACCCCGGCGGAAACGCGCGCGCCAGCACCCCGATCGCAATCCGGTCCGACACACGCTCAACCGCAGACGACCTGACCTGCCCCACCCTCGCCACACCGCAACCAACGAGCCCTCGACATCTAAGTCACTGGCATTGGCCTTAGACCTCGTACGAGCGTACGAGGCGGGCGAGTTGCCGGCCCACCACCTGTAGTGGTTCCTCGCTGCGGTTGACCTGGGCGGTGACTTCGGCACCTTCCAGGGCGGAGATGACGGTGGTCGCCAGTTCCCGGGCGCTTTGGGAGGGGAAACCGCAGCCCAGCAGCTTGTCGCGGACCAACTGCTCCCAGCCGCGCAGTGCGTCGGCGCATGCCTGCTGGATCTCCGAGTCGGTGCCGAGTGTCTCCAGGGCCGCTGCCGTGACGGGGCAGCCGTCGATCCAGCCCGACTCGCGCAGTTCGTCGGCGAGTTGTCGGGCGCAAACCATCACAGCCTCCGCCGGGTCGTCGTCACTGTCCAACGCCTTCCGCAGAAGCGTCGCGAATTCCTCCGTGCCGTGCTTGATCGCGGCGACGGCGACGGCCTCCTTGCCGCCCGGGAAGAAGTGGTAGACGGAACCGAGGGTGGCCTGCGCCTCCTGGGCGATCTGCTTGATTCCCGTGCCGACGTAGCCCTGCCGCTGCAGGAGGCGTGATGCAGCGACGACGATCCGGTCCCTTGTACTGGTCTGCATGCAGCCACCGTAGCGGCCAATTGAGTAGAGCGTTCGCTCTAGAGCGTGGTACCTTCTCGCCACGCCCTAAATAGATCGCTCGTTTTAGTAGAAGGTGGAGATCTCATCATGAGCAGCACCAAGCAGTCGGTCACCGTCATCGGCCTTGGCCCCATGGGGCAGGCCATGGTCGGCGCCTTCCTCGACCGCGGATACGACGTCACCATCTGGAACCGCACCGCGTCGCGCGCAGACGCCCTGGTTGCCCGTGGGGCGGTGCTCGCGCCGAACGTGAAGGAGGCTCTCGTTTCCAACGAGCTGGTGATCCTCAGCTTCACGGACTACGACGCCATGTACGCCACGCTTGAGCCCGCCTCGGCCGCACTGACCGGTCGGACCCTGGTAAACCTCAGCTCGGACACACCGGAAAAGGCCCGTGCCGCGGCCCGTTGGGCAGCCGAGCGGGGCGCTGTCCAGTTGACCGGCGGCGTCACCGTGCCGCCCTCCGGAATCGGACGGGCCGAGTCCTCGACCTTCTACAGCGGCCCGCGTCAGGTCTTCGACCAGCACCGGACCGCGCTCGAAGTCATCACGGGACGGACCGACCATCGGGGAGAGGACCCCGGGCTTGCCGCGCTCCTGTACCAGATCGGCATGGTCATGTTCTGGACCTCCATGTTGAGCTACTGGCAGGCCATCGCCCTCGCCGACGCCAACGGCCTGACGGCGGCGGACGTCCTGCCGCACGCCGTGGAGACCGCGAACTCACTGCCGGGATTTTTCTCCTTCTACTCCGAGCGCATCGACGCCGGCCAACACATGGGCGACGTGGACCGCCTGGCCATGGGGATGGCCAGCGTCGAGCACGTCCTGCACACCAATGCCGACGCGGGCGTCGACACCGTCCTTCCGGCCGCGGTCGCTGACCTCTTCCGGCGGGGCATGGACGCCGGCCACGCTGCGGACAGCTTCTCCAGCCTGGTGAAGCTGATGACGAAGACCGAGGCGTAACCGCGTCGGCCCGACGAGCAATTCACCGGCCAAACATGATCAGCAGAGGTGATCTGACCGACGAAGAGTGGGCCACGCTGGAGCCGCTGTTGCCGGTGAGTGGTAACCAATGCGGCCGATGGCGCAGCCACCGCCAAGTGATCAACGGAATCATTCACCGGCTGGGCACCGGAGCGCAGTGGCGTGAACTGCCCCAACGATTCGGCCCGTGGCAGACCGTCCACAAGCGGCACCTGCTGTGGTCGGCGAACAGCACCTGGACAGGCTCTTGCAGCACGTCCAGGCCGTCGCCGACGCCACAGGGGACATTGACTGGGACATCAACATCGATTCCAGCTCAGTACGTGCCCACCAACATGCCGCCGGGGCACCCAAGCATGACTCATTCGTGTCGTCGAGCCCTTCGAAGAACGGCGAGGCAAGAGGTGAGTCAGGTACCGTCGACAGCGGAGAGCCTGCGTGACGCAGCGCGTACGGCCGCTGCGCGAGTTCGAGGGTGAGCGCGTCCAGATTCAGCGCAGTTCCCGACCGCGTTGCGAAACGCGCCCCAGACCCATGAGTAGAGCACGTCACAGCACCCGAGGCGACCGGTGTACCGCCCCCGACTCGACAATAGCCGGCGTGATGGTGGCCGACGCATCGGTGAGTGAGCGGCGAGTGTTTCCCGAAGTTCGGTCCCAGCGCTGTTCGATGTACTCTCGCGCCAGGACGAACCATGTGGTTCGCCGCTTCAGGTCGCGCGGCTCGGAAGCCGGCAGGCCCACCCGGGGATCGAACGGCTCTCCTGCGCGAGCCGCCGTCATCAGTTCGGCACGACGGCTCTCTGCAAGCCCCTTGCGCGATGGCCGGGGGCGAGCCGACAGGAACGCCGAAGAGCTGACACCGGGGCGGCCACCACCCTGCCGACCTTCTGACGCCCGCACGCCCACCAGGTCGGCGGCGGCGGGACCACCCTCGCCGCCGGACTGTGCCGCGCTACTGGCCGGGTTCACGCCGAGGCACGCCGTACCACCTGATGCGTCAGCACGACTTGCCGAGCGGGCCCCTCGTCCCCGTCGAGACGGTCGATGAGCAGCCGGGCCGCCGAACGGCCGATCTCCCGCGCCGGGTTGACGACCGTCGTCAGCGCGGGGGAGACCATCGACGCCGCGTCGATGTCGTCGTACCCGGTGACGGCCAGCCGCCCCGGCACGTCGAGCCCCCGCTCACGCGCGACGTCCAGCACCCCGATCGCGATCAGGTCGTTGGCGCACACCACGGCGTCCGGCGGCTCGGTGGCGTCGAGGAGGAGGGCCGCCCCGGCGCGCCCGCCCTCCCGTGTGAAGCCCGTCCACACGGCCAGTTCCTCCGGCAGGGTCCGCCCCGCCTCGGTGAGCGCCTGCCGATACCCCTCGTAGCGCTCGCCGCCCGGCTCGACGCCCGCCTCGCCGCCGATGAAGCCGATCCGCCGGTAGCCGCGCTCACCCACGAGATACCGGACCAGATCTCGCATGCCCTCGGTCTCCGCGCCGCGCACCACATCGCCGGGACCGTCGGCGATCCGCGTGCCGAGGCGGACCAGGCTGGCCCCGGAACCGGCGATCCGGTCGAGGTCCGCGCGCTGTGCGCCGAACCGCCCGAGCACGATGCCGTCGAGCCGTCGCGCGATCAACTGACTCAGTACTGACGGGAGTTGCGGACCGTCCGTCATGGGCGCCTCGCACACCACCGTCAGTAGGCCGCGGGCGTACGCGATGGCCTGGATGCCGGCGGCCAACTCGGTGTTGAACGGGTTGGTGATGTCCGGGACGACGAGCCCGATGGTGTCGGTGCGCTGGGTGCGCAGGCCGCGCGCCGACGGGTCGGCCTGGTAACCGAGGCGGCGCACGGCGTCCTCGACCCGGGCGCGGGTGGTCGCCGACACCGGGCGGCGGCCGCTGATCACATGCGACACCGTCGTCACGCTGACCCCGGCGGCGGCCGCCACGTCCACGATCTTGACGCGGCCCGAACCGTGCACATCCGCCTCCCGGTCGTCGGCGGCGCCCGTGCGGCGCCGTGGTCGGTATCACCCTACCCAGAACGCAAAACGTTTTGTATCGTGCTCGCCATCAAGGTGCGGCGCAATCACGTGCGCCTATTCCTGCCTGCCCTCTTCTCATCCCCGTGATGCAAAACGATTTGGAAGTGTGATGGTCATAGCACCCTTTCCCGGGGCTCCACCCGATGCAGAGTGGTCGCCATGAACCGCTCCCCGGGCGCCGCGCGCCCGCTCAGCCGCAGAACGCTGCTCGCCGCGGCCCTCGCCGCCACCGCCTCCGGCGCGGCCCTCACGGGATGCTTTTCCGACGCGTCCGGCGACCCCGGCCGGACCGTGCGGTTCCTCGGCCCCGAAACCCCGGAGACGTTCCGGCCGGTCATCCGGGGCTTCGAGAAGGCGCACCCGGGGCTGCGGGTCGCGTACACCGCCGTGCCGCCCGCGCAGCTCAACGACGTCCTCCAGCTGCGGCTGTCCGCAAAGGACTCGGCCATCGACGTGTACTGCGTCGATCAGCCTCGCGTCCCCGCGCTCAGCGCCCGCGGCTTCCTCACCGACCTGAACGGCGTCGGCCGGCGGGCCCGCGCGGCCGTCACGACGGAGCAGTACGAGATCAGCTCCTGGGAGGGCACCCTGCGCGCGCTCCCGGTGTGGACCTCCACCCAGTACCTCTTCTACAACGCCGACCTGCTGAATAAGGCGGGCGTCGGCGTCCCGTCCGCGGACCCCGCCGAGCGCTGGACCTGGGAGAGGATCCTCGATGCCGGGCGCCGTGCCGTGAAGCTGGCGGGCTGCGAGTACGCCCTGATCCTGGAACAGACGGACGCGTACTACGGCCTGCAGCCGCTGGTCGAGTCCCTCGGCGGCGGATCCGGCATCACCGGTGAGGACATGCTCTCGCCCGCCGTCACGACGGACGGCTGGGTGAGGGCGTCACGCTGGTACCACGACCTGTTCGCGGACGGCCTCTCGCCGCGCGGCGTCACCTCGTTCCAGCTGGCGTCCTTCTTCACCTCGGGCAAGGTGCCGTTCTTCGTCGGGGGTCCGTGGAACCTGGGCGCCTTCGCCGGCCTGAAGGAGTTCGCCTGGGGCACGGCGCCACAGCCGCACTTCGAGGGCGGCCGCCCTGTCACCCCGACCGATTCCTGGTCCTGGGGCCTCAACCCGTACAGCGGCCGCCAGGAGGTGGGCCTGAAGTTCATGGAATATGCCTCACTGACCACCGCGGGCAGCCTCGCCACGGTCGCCGCGTCCCCGCTGATCCCGGCCCACCGCGCCGCCTTCGACGCGTACGCCGCACGCCTGGACGAGCAGGCCACGAAGTCCACCGAGGGAGTCGCCACGATCATGCGGCACGAGCTGGAGCACACGGCCGTCAGCCGCCCGCGTTCCGTCGGCTACACCCAGTTCGAGACCGTCCTGGCCTCCGCTTTCTCCGACATCCGCAACGGCTCGCCCGCGGAGCCCCGGCTCGCCAAGGCCTCGGACGAACTGGTGCGCACCTGGGAGCGACTGCGATGACGAGCACCACCCGGCTCCCAAGCACCCCCGGGCGCCCCACCGACCCGAAGCCCGCCGCGCGCCGCCGCACCCGCGCCCAGGCCCGCACCGCGCTCGCCTTCCTGGCCCCGGCACTGCTCGCGCTGCTCGTCCTGCGGCTGCTGCCCGCCGGACTAGCGGTCGTCGACAGCCTGCGCCATCACAGCCTCGTCGACGGCGTCACCCGCTTCGTCGGCCTCGACAACTACGGCGACCTCTTCGGCGACCCGCAGTTCTGGCAGAGCGTGCGCGTCACCCTGCTCTTCAGCGTGATCGTCAACCCACTCCAGGTGCTGTGCGCGCTCGGCCTCGCCGTCCTGTTCAACCGGCGCTTCTCGGGCGTCCGCTTCTGGCGCTCACTCGTCTTCGCGCCGATCGCGGTGCCGCCCGCTGTCTCCGCCGTGATCTTCGGCATCCTCTACCGCCCCGAGGGCCCGCTCAACGCGCTCCTGGGTGTCTTCGGCCTGCCCTCCCAGCCGTTCCTCACCAGCCCGACGCAGGCGCTGTACGCGCTGATCGTACTGATGAGCTGGGTCGGCGTCGGCTACTGGATGACGTTCCTCATCGCGGGCCTTCAGGACATCCCGCAGGAGACGTACGACGCAGCCGCCATGGACGGCGCGAACGCCTGGCAGCGCTTCGTGCACGTCACGCTGCCCCTGCTGCGCCGCCCGCTCGCCTTCGTCCTCGTCGCCGACACCGTCTCCAACTTCCTGGTGTTCGCACCGGTCCAGCTGCTCACCGGCGGCGGTCCCGAGGGCTCCACCAACCTGCTCATGTACGACGTCTTCCGCCGGGCCTACAGCGTCGGCGACATCCACTACGCCCAGGCCGAGGTGGTGCTGCTCGTCGCACTCACCCTCGCCGTCGTCGCCGTCCAGTACCGGCTGATGCAGGGCAAGGAGGAGGAGTAGCCATGACGACGCTTCACCGCTCCACGGGCCGCCGTCCCTCTGCGGCCCGGCACATGCCGGCGATCGCCGCCGTCGTGATCGGCGTGCTGTTCGCGCTGCCGCTGCTGTGGGTCCTCGCGGGCTCCCTTCGCCCCGGCTCCCACGTCCTCGGAAGCCTCGACGAGCTGTCCTGGCGCTCCCTGATCCCCACCGACGCGACACTGCACAACTACGTCACCCTGTTCCAGGGCGAGTTCGGGCGCGCCGTGCTCAACTCGGTGCTGGTCGCGGCCGTCACCGTCTCGCTCGGGCTACTGGTCTCGGCGAGCGCCGCGTTCGGCCTGTCGGTCTTCGAGTTCCCAGGGCGCGGTCTGGTCTTCGCCGTGATCCTGCTCAGCTTCATGATTCCGTTCGACGCGATCGCGATCCCGCTGTCGTCCCTGTTCCGCGACTGGAACCTGCAGAACACGTACGCGGGCCTGATCCTGCCCGGCATCGGAAACGGCCTGGCCATCTTCCTGCTGCGCCAGTTCTTCCTCGCCGTACCGAAGGAGCTTGTCGAGGCCGCCCGTATCGACGGCCTCAGCTGGTGGGGCGTTTTCACGCGCATCCACCTACCGCTGTCGCGCCCCGCGCTGATCGGCGCGGGTCTCACCCTCTTCACCTTCCAGTGGCAGTCGTACATGTGGCCCCTGCTGATCGGCACCGAACCGTCCAAGCAGCTCGGCCCCATCGCGCTCGGCACGCTCCAGGGCCAGATGGTCGTCGACTACGGGCAGGTCTTCGCGGCCGCCGTCGTCCTCACCGTCATCCCGCTGGTCGTCCTGCTGCGACTGCAGCGCCACTTCACCCAGTCCGTCGCGAGCAGCGGCCTCAAGTAACGGCCCAAGTAAGGACCCCACGCATGACCACCCCGCTCCACCACGTCCTCCTCGACACCGACATCGGCAGCGACGTCGACGACGCACTTGCGCTCGGCGTGCTGCTCGGCTCGCCTGCCGCCGTCCGAGTCGAGGCCGTCACCACCGTCTACGGCGACACTCTGCTGCGCGCCCGCCTCGCCCACCGCCTCGCATCCCTCGCCGGACACGAGCTGACCGTGGTGCCGGGTGCCGAGGACACCCTCTCCGGCAAGGAGGTGTGGTGGGCCGGACACGAGGGCAGCGCCTTCACCGACCTGGAGACGGAGCCCGTACGCGAAGGCGTACCCGCCGACCGCTTCCTCGCCCGGGCCGTCCTCGCCCGCCCCGGCGAGCTCGACGTCATGGGCATCGCCCCGCAGGCCAACCTGGCCCGCGCGATCGCCCACGCGCCGGGCTTCGCCGAAGCCATCCGCACGCTCTACCTCATGGGCGGCCACTTCGGGCCGGATGCCGAGCCCGAGCACAACATCGTCAGCGACGTCACCGCCGCGCGCGAGGTCTTCGCCGCCGGCATCCCCACCGTGATCACCGGCATCGAGACCACCCGTCGGGTACGGATCGGCCGCGACGGCATCGAACGCATCCGCGCGGCCGGCCCCTACGGCGTCGCGCTCGCCCGCGAGATCGACGCCTGGACCGGCTTCACCGGCGAGGGCTGGAGCGTCCCGCACGACCCGATCACCGCCCTGTCGATGCTCCGCCCCGATCTGTACGAGACCGAGCCCGGTACGGTCACTGTCGACGACGAGGGTGTCACCGCCTTCCACCGCGATCCGTCGGGCCACGTCCGCCTCGTCGTCGACGCCGACCTGGACCAGGTGGCCGAGGAGATCGTCGCCCGCATCGAGCGTGCGGGAACCACTGCCACCGCTTCCTAGGAACGTCCTGCTCTCCGCAGACGGCAGGCTCCGACATCCCTCCGAGAACCTCGGAGAAGAAGGCCTCTGCGCGTTGTGAACCGCTCCGGGTCTGGTGGAGGCTCTGACCTGCAATTCCATGCCCGCACTGGACTGGCATGGACGTCCCTGGACGGTCTCCACCACCTGTGCCATGTAGCACCGGGGGACGGCCCACCGTACGCATACACCGACAACGTCGCCGCTCTCCTGACGGACCCCAGCGGTCTGTCTCCCGACGACCCGAACAACGACCGCGTCGACAGGCTCGGCGAGGCGGCGAGCATCTTCGGCGACGGCTTCGTCGAAGACCTAGTCCCCCTTCGTCCTTCTCGGAGACGCCTACAACGCGCTCACCGGTCGGAACGGCGGTGTCGGCGCGTTCGTCGACAAGTACCTGCCGGTACGCCCCGCCTACCGGCTGTACCGCGCCGAGCGCATGCTTCGCCAACAAGGCTGCGACGCCCTCGCCGACCTGTACACCGAAGCGACCGAAGAGCTCACCAAACAGATCCTGCTCGTGGGGGATCGGCGGGCTGACCGGATGGCGCCGGACGGCCGTCGCCCCCGAGACCGCGTCGGTCCTCAATGTGGGGAACCTGCGGTTCGGACCTGGAGGCGGCGGCGTCGCCAGGGGGTACGGAGGCATCCCCTGCAAGACCCCGATCACGGAGCAGCTCAATGAGACCAAGAACGCGGGAAACGGTGCCCGAGGTATCGCAATGGGCCAGAAGGGGCGGCGAGCTCACGTGTTCAACGTGGTCAACATCAAGGGAGACGTGGTCTTTCTGGACGGCCAATCGGGCCACGCCGATCTCTCAACATGGCGCAACTTCTCCCTCCTGAGGACTGACTGATGTTGGACATGGAAGAGGCAACCAGGCTGGCCAGGCAGTTCCTGGACCAGAAGGTCACCCACGAGGGCATGGCCTTCGCGCTCGTCGAGGGAGAGCGCGCGCCCAGGTGGGAACCGCCTTCTACTTCGACTCCCAGTCAGTCGCCCACCTCCGCACCGGAGACCTCCGGGACATGGCCATCGGCACGGGCTACGTCCGCGTCGACGGGGAAACCGGGGAGTGCCGCATGCTGGGCGCAACCGAGTCCGCCCAGCTCGACCTCTTCCGACCAACTGAGAAACCGGGCCGGTGGTTGCGACACCGCCACGCGCATCCACCGGTCAAGCAATGCCACACATCTGCCGGAAAGCCAACCTGAACCGCGGGTCGGGGCCATGATGCAAGCGGACCCCGTGGGCAGTGCCCCGGAGGTCGAACGGTGTCAGATCGCGCCAAGAGCAGGTCTGACGCTCGCGCCCGAGTTCAATCCGGTCGAGGGCATGTGGTCGCACCCGAAGCGGTCTCTGGCCAACCGCACCAAACACAGCCTCGACCAGCTCACCGCGCTGTGAAGACCCGACTCAAAGGGATGTCAGGCCGACCCGGCCTCATCAATGGCCTCACCGCCAACCCCGGCCGCGATTTCCAACCGCCGCATCCTCAGCTCATTGAAGATCTCTGGCCGAACCGGTCGTTGAGTTCATAGCCGGCTTCCTCGACCGCAGTGCGCACGTCCGCGACGTCGAGATCTCTGTCGCTGGTCACCGTGACCGTACCGCTACCGACGTTCACCACCACGGCGGTGACGCCGACGAGGTGCTCGATCTCTTCGGAGACGAAGCCTGCGCAGTGCTCGCAGACCATTCCGCTCACGGTGTAGGTGCTCTTGGTCATGCCGGCCGTACCTGCCCTTCGGACACCTCTGGCGTCGGCTGAACCGGTCCGGTGTCCGCTGGGAGGGTGTGGGTGAGTATGTGCGCCTGGCGCATCCGTCCGTCATCCGTGAACTGCGCGAACATGTGAGTCTCGATGGCGAGGTCTCTACTGCGGTTCCGTACGTACAAGGTGGACCGGACGGCGATCCGATCCCCGTTCACCAGCGCTTCGTGCACATCCCAGCGACCGCTGGGCCGGTTCTTGCGCACCGGGCGAGTGTGCGCGATGAGCTTGTCGCGGTCCATCCGGTGTCCGTCGGCGATCTGGACGATGTCCGGTGTGTGATAACGGTCGACGATCACTCCCGGGCCCTCGTCGCTGTCCAGGAGGTCGTTGTGGAAGGACGTATAGAAATCGGCAATGAACTGCTTGGGGTCGGTGCGGTTGAACGGACTCATG
>NZ_BAABCQ010000153.1:0-18832 GCF_039539045.1 Streptomyces marokkonensis | reverse complement strand
ATCGATTCGTGCCCTACAAGGTGCCAATGGGGCCAAACGGGCAAGGCGTTCGTTATGCGGACGTCGGGTCGTCGAAATGCGTACACCGAGTGTTCGTAATTCAACGGTTCCGCATCGGATGGCGAAGATCCATTGCGTCGACGTTCAAGATCCTTTACTGCGGGCCGGGGGTGTTGTCCCGGCACCCGCCCGTCGCGGGGGAGAGGGTGTTGGGTTCCTCCAAAGGGGGGACTGCGTGTGCGATGTGCCCCTTTTGCCCTGATGCTGGCCGGTAATGGATCAGCGAGCGAGTCGGACGAGCCGGCGGACGAGCCGGGACACGAGCCGGGGCACGAGGAGGCACTCCATGCGCGGAGCCAGGCACGCCGGATGGGCCGCATGCGCGGTGGCGGCAGCCCTCGCGGCGACCGCCTGCGGAGGCGGGGGCGGCAGCGGCACGGACACGAGCGCGGTCCTCAGCTCGTCCTGGGGTGACCCGCAGAACCCGCTGGAGCCGGCCAACACCAACGAGGTCCAGGGCGGCAAGGTCCTCGACATGATCTTCCGGGGGCTGAAGAAGTACGATCCGGAGACCGGCGAGGCCGAGAACATGCTCGCCGAGAAGATCGAGACCTCCGACTCGCGGAACTTCACGATCACCGTCAAGGACGGCTGGACCTTCAGCAACGGCGAGAAGGTCACCGCCCAGTCCTTCGTGGACGCCTGGAACTACGGCGCGAGCCTGAAGAACAACCAGCGCAACGCGTACTTCTTCGCCTACATCGACGGCTACGACAAGACGCACCCGGAGAGCGGCGAACAGAGCGCCGAAACGCTATCCGGGCTGAAGGTGACCGGCCCCCGCACCTTCACCGTCAAGCTCAGCCAGAAGTTCTCGACCTTCCCCGACACCCTCGGCTACCCGGCCTTCGCGCCGCTGCCCCGGGCCTTCTTCGACGACCACGACGCCTGGCTGAAGAAGCCGGTCGGCAACGGCCCGTACATGGTGGACAACTACGCCCGCGGCTCCCAGATGTCCCTGCGCAAGTGGGAGGAGTACCCGGGCCCGGACAAGGCGCGGAACGGCGGCGTCGACCTGAAGGTCTACACGGACAACAACACGGCCTACACCGATTTGATGGCCGGCAACCTCGACCTCGTCGACGACGTCCCCGCCGCCCAGCTCAAGAACGTGAAGAAGGACCTCGGCGACCGGTACATCAACACCCCGGCCGGCATCATCCAGACGCTCGCGTTCCCGTTCTACGACGACGACTGGAGCAAGCCCGGCTCCGAGAAGGTCCGCAAGGGCCTGTCCATGGCCATCGACCGCAAGCAGATCACGGACACGATCTTCCAGCAGACCCGCACCCCGGCCACCGACTGGACCTCACCCGTCCTCGGCGAGGACGGCGGCTACAAGGCGGGCCTGTGCGGCGAGGCCTGCGAGTTCAAGCCCGACGAGGCCAAGAGGCTGATCAAGGAGGGCGGCGGACTGCCCGGCGGCCAGGTCAGGATCACGTACAACGCCGACACCGGCTCCCACGGACAGTGGGTCGACGCGGTCTGCAACTCCATCAACAACGCCCTGGACAACGACCGAGCCTGCGCCGGCAACCCGGTCGGCACCTTCGCCGACTTCCGCAGCCAGATCACCGACCGGAAGATGAGCGGCCCCTTCCGCGCCGGCTGGCAGATGGACTACCCCCTCATCCAGAACTTCCTCCAGCCGCTCTACTACACCAACGCCTCCTCCAACGACGGCAAGTGGTCCAACGAGAAGTTCGACGATCTCGTCGACCGGGCCAACGCCGAGACCGACACCGCGAAGGCCATCGGCCTCTTCCAGCAGGCCGAGGAGGTCCTGCGGGACGAGATGGGAGCCATCCCGCTCTGGTACCAGAACGGCAGCGCGGGCTACTCGGAGCGGCTGTCCAACGTGGAGCTCAACCCGTTCAGCGTCCCGGTCTACAACGAGATCAAGGTCGGCTGAGGGGGCGCCATGGGACGCTACGTCGTCCGGCGGCTGCTCCAGATGATCCCGGTCTTCATCGGGGCCACGCTGCTGATCTTCCTGATGGTCAACGTGATGGGCGACCCCGTCGCGGGACTCTGCGGCGACCGGGAGTGCGACCCGGCGACCGCCGCCCGGCTGCGGCACGAGTTCGGCCTCGACCAGCCCGTGTGGCAGCAGTACGTGACCTACATGGGCAACGTCTTCACCGGCGACTTCGGGACCGCCTTCAACGGCCAGCCGGTCACCGAGCTGATGGGCACCGCGTTCCCCGTCACCATCCGGCTCACGGTCATCGCCATCCTCTTCGAGATCGTCGTCGGCGTCGTCCTCGGCGTCGTCACCGGCCTGCGCCGCGGCCGCCCCGTCGACACCGGGGTACTGCTGCTCACGCTCGTCGTCATCTCCGTCCCCACCTTCGTCACCGGCCTCATCCTCCAGCTCCTGCTCGGCGTCAAGTGGGGCTGGATCGACCCGGCCGTCTCCTCCGAGGCCCTCTTCGGCGAGCTGATCGTCCCGGGCCTGGTCCTCGCCTCGGTCTCCCTGGCGTACGTCACCCGGCTCACCCGTACGTCCATCGCGGAGAACCGGCGTTCCGACTACGTCCGCACCGCCATCGCCAAGGGCCTGCCCCGCCACCGGGTCGTCACCCGGCACCTGCTGCGCAACTCCCTGATCCCCGTCGTCACCTTCATCGGCACCGACATCGGCGCCCTGATGGGCGGCGCCATCGTCACCGAGCGGATCTTCAACATCCACGGCGTCGGCTACCAGCTCTACCAGGGCATCCTCCGGCAGAACACGCAGACCGTCGTCGGCTTCGTCACCGTGCTGGTCCTCGTCTTCCTCGTCGCGAACCTCCTCGTCGACCTCCTGTACGCCGTACTCGACCCGAGGATCCGCTATGCCTGAGCAGCAGCAGCCGTACGAACCCGAACGCGCCGTCGCCGGCACCGGCATGGGCGGGACGATGGACCTCGGCGCGAGCGAGGCGGTGACGCTGGAGAAGACACCTGGCGACCCGGACGGCCACGAGGAAGCCGGACCGCGGGACAAGGCCCGCAGCCTGTGGTCCGACGCCTGGCACGACCTGCGCCGCAACCCGGTCTTCATCATCTCCGCCCTGGTGATCCTCTTCCTGTTCGTCATCTCGGTCTGGCCGTCCCTGATCGCCTCCGGCAGCCCCCTCAAGTGCGACCTCGCCAGGGCCCAGGAGGGCTCCCGGTCCGGCCACCCCTTCGGCTTCAACGGCCAGGGCTGCGACGTCTACACCCGCACCGTCTACGGCGCCCGTACGTCGGTGGCGGTCGGCGTCCTCGCCACGCTCGGGGTCGCCGTCCTCGGCAGCGTCCTCGGCGGCCTCGCCGGCTTCTTCGGCGGCGCCGGCGACGCCGTCCTCTCCCGCATCACCGACGTCTTCTTCGCGATCCCGGTCGTCCTAGGCGGCCTCGTCCTGCTCTCCGTCATCACCAGCAACACCGTCTGGCCGGTCATCGGCTTCATCGTGCTGCTCGGCTGGCCGCAGATCTCCCGCATCGCCCGCGGCTCCGTCATCACCGCCAAGCAGAACGACTACGTCCAGGCGGCCCGTGCCCTGGGAGCCTCCAACTCCCGCCTCCTGCTGCGCCACATCGCGCCCAACGCCGTCGCCCCCGTCATCGTCGTGGCGACCATCGCGCTCGGCACCTACATCTCCCTGGAGGCGACCCTGTCCTTCCTCGGCGTCGGCCTCAAGCCGCCCAGCGTCTCCTGGGGCATCGACATCTCCGCCGCCGCCCCCTACGTCCGCAACGCCCCGCACGCCCTGCTCTGGCCCTCCGGAGCCCTCGCCATCACCGTCCTGGCGTTCATCATGCTCGGCGACGCGGTGCGCGACGCCCTCGACCCGAAGCTGAGGTGAGCCGCCGCATGCTGCTGGAAGTGCGCGACCTGCACGTGGAGTTCCACACCCGGGACGGTGTCGCCAAGGCCGTCAACGGCGTCAGCTACGCCGTCGACGCGGGCGAGACCCTCGCCGTCCTCGGCGAGTCCGGCTCCGGCAAGTCCGTCACCGCCCAGACCGTCATGGGCATCCTCGACGTGCCACCGGGCCGGATCACCGCGGGCGAGGTGCTCTTCGAGGGCCGGGACCTGCTGAAACTGAAGGAGCAGGAACGCCGGAAGGTCCGCGGTGCCGAAATGGCGATGATCTTCCAGGACGCGCTGTCGTCGTTGAACCCCGTCCTGACCGTCGGCGCCCAGCTCGCCGAGATGTTCACCGTGCACCGCGGGATGTCGCGCAAG
Source organism: Streptomyces marokkonensis (assembly GCF_039539045.1). NCBI lineage: Bacteria > Bacillati > Actinomycetota > Actinomycetes > Kitasatosporales > Streptomycetaceae > Streptomyces > Streptomyces marokkonensis. Next base: position 14,556 of record NZ_BAABCQ010000153.1, on the reverse strand, counting down.
GACGCCCACGCCAAGGCCGTCGAGCTGATGGACCGCGTCCGCATCCCGGCCGCGAAGGAGCGGGTGCGGCAGTACCCGCACCAGTTCTCCGGCGGCATGCGCCAGCGCATCATGATCGCCATGGCGATGGCCCTGGAGCCCAAGCTGATCATCGCCGACGAACCGACCACCGCCCTCGACGTCACCGTCCAGGCCCAGGTCATGGACCTCCTCGCCGAACTCCGGCGCGAGCTGCGCATGGGCCTGATCCTCATCACCCACGACCTGGGCGTGGTCGCCGACGTCGCCGACAGGATCGCCGTGATGTACGCGGGCCGGATCGTGGAGACGGCACCGGTCCACGACATCTACAAGGCGCCCGCCCACCCCTACACCCGCGGCCTGCTGGAGTCGATCCCGCGCCTGGATCAGAAGGGCCAGGAGCTCTACGCCATCAAGGGCCTGCCGCCCAGCCTCACCCGTATCCCGCCCGGCTGCGCCTTCCACCCCCGCTGCCCGATGGCCCAGGACGTCTGCCGCACCGACGTACCGCCCCTCTACGACGTGACGGAGTCCGACGCCGAGCGGGGCAGCGCATGCCACTTCTGGAGGGAGTGCCTGCATGGCTGAGGCGATCGAGCCGATCCTCGAGGTCCGCGGACTGGTCAAGCACTACCCGCTGACCTCCGGCATCCTCTTCAAGAAGCAGGTCGGCGCCGTGAAGGCCGTCGACGGCGTGGACTTCGCACTCGCTCGAGGCGAGACACTGGGCATCGTCGGCGAGTCCGGCTGCGGCAAGTCCACGGTCGCCAAGATGCTGGTCAACCTGGAACGGCCCACGGCGGGGGAGATCCGCTACAAGGGCGAGGACATCACCAAGCTGTCGGGCAAGGCACTCAAGGCCGTACGCCGCAACATCCAGATGGTCTTCCAGGACCCGTACACCTCCCTCAACCCCCGCATGACCGTGGGCGACATCATCGGGGAGGCGTACGACATCCACCCGGAGGTGGCCCCGAAGGCCGACCGGCGGAAACGGGTCCAGCACCTGCTGGACGTGGTCGGCCTGAACCCCGAGTACATCAACCGCTACCCGCACCAGTTCTCCGGCGGCCAGCGCCAGCGCATCGGCATCGCACGCGGCCTCGCCCTGCGCCCGGAGATCATCGTCGCCGACGAACCGGTCTCGGCCCTCGACGTGTCCGTCCAGGCCCAGGTGATCAACCTGATGGCCCGGCTCCAGGACGAGTTCGACCTCTCCTACATCTTCATCGCCCACGACCTGTCCATCGTCCGGCACATCTCGGACCGGGTCGGCGTGATGTACCTCGGCCGCATCGTGGAGACCGGACGCGATGCCGAGATCTACGACCACCCGACCCACCCCTACACCCAGGCGCTCCTGTCCGCGGTGCCCGTACCCGACCCGGAGGCCCGGGAACACCGCGAGCGGATCATCCTGGCCGGTGATGTCCCGTCCCCCACCAACATCCCCTCCGGCTGCCGCTTCCGCACCCGCTGCTGGAAGGCGCGGGAGCGCTGCGCCCTCGAGGTGCCGGCGCTCGCCGTGCCCGCCGAGTTCCGCACGGTCCCCGGCCCCGCGGCCCACGACTCGGCGTGCCACTTCGCGGAGGACCTGCCGCTCAGGCGCTCCGCGCCGGGGCAGGTGATGCCGCCGGAGGCGGACTCGGACGGTGCGGGACACGGCCCGCACGGTGCGCACACGGAGGACAGCGAGGGCGGCGAGGAAGAGGGCGGACAGGGGGGCGGGCCGGGGTGACATGGCGCTCCCCGGCCCGCTCACGGCACCCGCACGGCCGTACGCCACTCATCGTGACCCGTGCGTATATCGGTGTCGATTCGACGAAGTTGCCCGCGTGTGAAAGCGGCGGGCGCATCCGTCTGTGCGGCGGTGGCGCTACGCCAACGACCGCTTGAGGAAGTCGACCTGGAGTAGCAGCAGGTTCTCGGCGACCGACTCCTGCGGGGTCATGTGCGTGACACCGGACAGCGGCAGCACCTCGTGCGGGCGGCCGGCGGCCAGCAGGGCCGAGGACAGCCGCAGGGAGTGGGCCACCACCACGTTGTCGTCCACCAGCCCGTGGATGATCATCATCGGGCAGTGCGGCTCGGCGGCGTCGACGAGGCCCGCGTCGTCGATCACCGAGTTGCGGCGGTAGACCTCCGGCTGCTCGTCGGGGTGACCGACGTACCGCTCCTGGTAGTGGGTGTCATAGAGGCGCAGGTCGGTGACCGGGGCGCCCACCACGGCGGCGTGGAAGACGTCCGGACGGCGCACGGCGGCCAGCGCCGCCAGGTAACCGCCGAACGACCAGCCGCGGATGGCGACGCGGTTCAGATCGAGCGGGAAGTCGGAGGCGAGGGCCTGGAGCGCGTCCACCTGGTCCTGGAGGACGACGGCGGCCACGTCGTCCTTGATGGCCTTCTCCCAGGCGGGGGACCGCCCGGGCGTGCCCCGCCCGTCCGCGACGACCACCGCGAACCCCTGGTCGGCGAACCACTGTGAAGTGAGGTGGGCGTTGTGCGCGGCCACCACGCGCTGACCGTGCGGGCCACCGTACGGGTCCAGGAGGACGGGGAGGGGGGCGTCACCGTGGTAGTCCCTTGGCATAAGCACGGCGCACGGGACACGGCGTGCGCCCCCTTGGGTGAGTGTCACGCGCGGGGACAAACCGGGGTCTTCGGCATATGAGGCGACGGTCGCCGTCGGCTTCCCGTCCCGCAGAACCTGTGCCCGGGCCCCCGGCCGGCCGAGGGTGGCGGAGACGAGAACGGTCACACCTCCGGCGCGCACGGCCGAGTGCACGCCGGGCTCCTGCGAGACGCGCTCCACGCCGAGTTCGTTCACTCGGTACACGTGCACTTCGCCCGTCTCCGGCTCGGCGGCCTCCTCACCGGCCGACGCGGAAACCAGCACGTCGTCGCCGGAGACGTCCAGTACCGCCCGCAGATGCAACTGGGCTCCGGTGAGCGGCCGTTCACCGACCGCCAGTACGCGCGCCCCACCCTCGTCGGCGATCCGCACGAGCTGTCCGGAGGGGCTCCAGCAGGGGAGGCCGGGGAAGAGTTCCAGCCAAATTGGATCTTCCTCGGCGTGCACCATCCGGGTCGTTCCGGACTCGGTGTCCACGGCGAGGAACAACTGACTGCGCTGGTCGCGCGCCTGCACGAGGAGGAGTGGGGCACCTGCCGCTGACCAGTGCACTCGCGCCAGATACGGATACCGCGCCCGGTCCCAGAGGACCTCCGTGCGCCCCCCGTCCAGCCCGATCGCGAACAGCCGTACGTCCGCGTTGGCGGTGCCCGCCGCCGGGTACGGAACGTGTTGTGGATCACGTTCGGGGTGGGCCGGGTCGGAGATCCACCACCGCTTGACCGGCGTGTCGTCCACGCGCGCCACCAGCAGCCGGTCCGACTCCGGGGCCCACCAGAAGCCCCGGCTGCGGCCCATCTCCTCGGCGGCGATGAACTCGGCGAGCCCGTAGGTGACGCCCTCGGCGTCCGCCTCGGCCAGCGCCCTGTCACCGTCCCCCTCGGCGCCCACGACCCGCAGGGCGCCCTGGGCGACGTAGGCGATGTGCCGCCCGTCGGGGGAGGGACGCGGGTCGATCACCGGGCCGGGGACGGGTAGTTCGCGTGCCGTCCCGGCCCGCAGCTCGGCCGCGAAGAGCCGCCCCGACAGCGCGAAAGAGGCCAGCTCGACCGCTGCGTCGGTGGCGTAGCCGACGATGCCGGCGCCGCCCTCGCGGCTGCGCTCACGCCGCGCCCGCTCCTCGGGCGACAGGTGTTCCTCGGCGCCGCCCAGGAGGGCGCGCGGATCGGCGGCGACGCGCTCGCCGCCCCCTTCGGCATCAAGGATCCAGAGGGAGTTGGCCCGGTCGGTACCGGTACCGGAGCGAAGGAAGGCGACCCGTGAACCGTCGGGCGCCACAGTGAACGAACGCGGCGCGCCGAGCGTGAACCGCTGGGTGCGGGCGTGCCGTTTGGGGAAGGAGTCGGACTCGGTCGTCATGCCCTGACCATATTGGCCATGCGCCCCCTTGTGCGGCCGTGCGCCGAGAGATGCGCGCGCACGGATAGTTATGATCACTAGCGCATAGTGGGTATCAACCAGGTGCCCGCTGCGTGGATTTATCTGTCCCAAGGTTCGACTGCGTCCGACCCCCCCATGTCCCTGGGCTTATTGGAGGTGAGCCGCCGTGGCACTCTCGATTTCGGCGGTTGTGCTGCTGGCGATCATCGTCTTCCTGCTGGTCAAGAAGTCGGGGTTGAAGACGGGGCATGCCGTGGTGTGCATGCTCCTCGGCTTCTACCTGGCGTCGTCGACGATCGCTCCCACGATCAGTGAGCTGACGACGAACCTGGCGGGGATGATCGGCAGCATCAGCTTCTGACGTCGGCACCCGTCTCCGCGAGCTTGGCGGCCTTTTGGGGAGACGGGGACCGAGACGTGCGGTGTGGAGTGTGCCGAGGAGGCGGCCCGCTCCCCTGAAGACGTGAACAATTCGGGCTCACTGTCCTCGCGCCGCTCGTGTGAGCGCCTGGAGGACAAATGGCGCTCTCCGTTCACGCTTTGAGCGGAGGGTGTCCTCCGGCGCGGCCGGCGGCCGCCGGATCAGCCCTCGACCGCGTACGGCACGAAGCCGGCCCGCGCGGCGGGGGCGAGGGCCACCGACTCCCGAGAGGCCTGACCAACCCCCGAACGCGAGCCGCTCCCGGTCGGTCGTCGGATGCCGAGGATCCCGGGGCACCGGGGGTGAAGGGCGCGGGCACGGTTCGGCCGGACCTGGCCGCCCGACTCCCTTTCAGTCCTGGGCCGGGAAGTCCAGGGCGGTCCCGTACAGCCGGGAGACCCTGATCAGGATCACCACACGCCGGTCCGGCAGCGACTGCTCGCCGGGGGCCGCTCCGTCGGCCGGGTCCACTATCTCCGCCTCGCCCTCCGCCACGGCGAACGACCAGACGTCCGGGCCGTTGACGTGCAGTGAGGTGTGCGGGTCGCGGCGCAGTTGGCGGACCTTGAGGCGGTCGGCGGTGGAGGAGACGCGCAGGACGCGTTCCTCGGCGTTCCAGTCGTAGACGACGGTCGACAGGTGCGGGTGACCGGTCTTCCTGACGCTCGCGAGTACGCCGAACTGCTGTCGGCCCAACAGCTGGGAGAGCTCCTGGTCGGTGAGCACCCGGGGTGCCGGGCCGTCGTTCTCGGTGGTGCGGGCGGGCGTCTCGGTGACGGTCTTCTTCTCGCTCATGGGTATCAGGCTTTCGGTGGTCGGGACGGGGCGCGTCGGGGCTGGACGGGGCGGGACGGGGCGGGAGGCGAGTCAGACGGTTACGGCTCGGGCGGGAGCCGGCGTGTCGTCGGTCGGCTCCTGGGCGGTCTGCCGCTCGGGGCGGCGCAGCATCGCCAAGGCGACGACGAAGGCGGGGGCCAGGAGCCCCGCGCCCACCGCGAAGGCGAGCCGGTAGCCGCCCGTCAGCGCCTCGGCCGCCGTCCGGCCGTCCGCCGCGAGACTTTCGGTACGGGAGGCGGCCAGGGTGGACAGGACGGCGACGCCCAGAGCCATGCCGATCTGCTGGGTGGTGTTGAACAGGCCGGACGCGAGACCGGCGTCCTCCTCGCTCGCGCCGGACATGTCGAGTGAGGTCAGCGCGGGCAGCGCGAGGCCGAAGCCCGCCGCGAGCAGCATGACCGGGAGCAGGTCGACGGCGTAACCGGCCCGGACGGGGACGCGGGCGAGGAGGGCGAGGACGCCGACGAGGAGCACGATGCCGGCCAGCAGGACGTTGCGCTCACCGAAGCGGGCGTTGAGGCGGGCCGAGAGGCCCAGGGAGACCGCACCGATGACGACGGCCGCCGGAAGCATCGCGAGGCCGGTCTCGGCGGCACCGTACCCGAGCACCTTCTGAAGGTAGAGGGCGACGAGGACCTGGAAGGAGAAGAGCGCGGCGACCACCAGGACCTGCACCAGGTTGGCGCCGGAGACGCTGCGCGAGCGGAAGATCCTCAGCGGCATCAACGGGTTCTTCGCGGTGGCCTGACGGACCAGGAACGCGGCGAGCAGTACGGCGGCGATGACTGGGGTCGCCGCGAGCGCCCTCGTCCGACGGCGGTCCGGCAGCGGGAGGCGTGGACGCTGCGTCCGAAAGTGTTCACGCCCCCGCAAGCGGCCCTTTGCGGAGGGGAGGCGGCCCACCTCGTCCCTGGTACTCATAGGGTGGAGCCCATGACGGAACTCCCCGCCCGGCGTCTGCTGCTGGTGCACGCGCACCCGGACGACGAGTCGATCAACAACGGCGTCACCATGGCCAGGTACGCGGCCGAAGGCGCCCACGTGACCCTGGTGACCTGCACTCTCGGTGAGCGGGGCGAGGTCATCCCGCCCGAACTCGCACACCTGTCCGGAGCCGCCCTCGGCGGACACCGCAGGGGCGAGCTGACGGCCGCGATGCGCGCGCTCGGCGTCGACGACTTCCGGCTGCTCGGCGGGCCGGGGCGGTTCGCCGACTCCGGCATGACGGGACTGCCCGACAACGACGACCCCGGCTGCCTGTGGCAGGCCGACGTCGACCGGGCCGCCGAACTCCTCGTCGAGGTGATCCGTGAGGTGCGCCCCCAGGTCCTCGTCACCTACGACCCCGACGGCGGCTACGGCCACCCCGACCACATCCAGGCCCACCGCATCGCCATGCGCGCCGCCGAGCTGGCGGCCGAGGCCGGCTGCCCGATCGCCAAGGTCTACTGGAACCGCGTGCCGCGCACCGTCGCCGAGGGTGCCTTCGCCCGCCTTGACGAGGAGCTGCCCGGCCTGCCCTTCGAGAAGGCGGCCGGCGTCGAGGACGTACCGGGCGTCGTCGACGACGAGCGGATCACCACCGAGATCCGCGGCGAGGGCACCGCGTACGCAACCGCCAAGACCGCGGCCATGAGCGCGCACGTCACGCAGATCACCGTGGCCGGGCCGCACTTCGTCCTTTCCAACGAACTGGCCCAGCCGGTCTTCACCACCGAGTACTACGAACTGGTCCGCGGAGAGCGGGCCGGTGACAGCGACGGCGGCGCCCGCGAGAGCGACCTGTTCGCCGGGATCGAGACCGAGGAGACGCCGTGAGCGGCCGTACCGAGCCGACGACCTCCGCCCTGGCCCAGCCGCTGCGCGCGCCGTCCCCCGGGCTGGTCGCGCTCTACCTGGGGCTCCTGGTGCTCGGCGCCGTCGTGGGAGCGGCGGGCGCGCTGGTGCAGCCGGGGTGGTTCCCGGGCGGGCTGCTGCTCGCGCTGGCCGCCGAGGCGGGACTCTTCCTCGGCGCGGCCCGGGCCGTGGGACGCCGGGGCGGAGCCGTCGCGCCTGCCGTGGGCTGGGCCGTTGCCGTGCTTCTGCTCACCACCAGCCGCCCGGAGGGCGACTTCCTCTTCGCCGCCGGCAGCGGCTCCTACCTCTTCCTGCTCGGCGGGATCGCCGTCGCTGTGATCTGCGCCACCCTCGCGCCGGTGCGGCAACCGGACGGCGACGCCGTCCGACTTGGGAAGTGACGTACTACTTCGCCATGGCGCGGGCGTGCGAGTCCGGTGTGGGTTTCCCCGGCGGTCACGGGATACGCGTCAGAAGTGGCCAGTATGGTGGTGCGCGCCGCCGAGCCGCCCGCATGCTGGTGTGCCGGGCGGCGGAGCCAACCGGGAGAACCTGCCTTGAGTCGTGAAACTGACAGTTCGTCCTCCGGGCCCCACGGGCGCGGCGGAGCCGCATACCCGTCGGGCACCCCGCCCTACGGGACACCCACGGCTTCCGACGCCGGTGCGGACGGGGGTCGTTCGGCCGTGCGGCCGGAGGAACGCAAGACCGAGACGACACTGACGACCCGTATCCGAATCAACATCCCCGGGTCGCGTCCCATTCCGCCGGTCGTCGTGCGCAAGCCCGTCGCGGACGGCGAGAACGGCGAGGACGCCGCGGGCGCCGACGGCGACGGAGGAACGACGGCCGAGCGGACCGCGCAGGCGCCGAGCGCCGCCGCGCCGCCCGCGGGCGGCGTCGAGACTCCCGCCGAGGACGCGCAGCACGCGCAGCACGCGCAGCACGCGCAGCACGCGCAGCACGCCCGGCCGGGCGAGGACAAGCCGACCAGCGACTGGTTCGCGCCACGCAAGTCCGGCCCGGGCAAGGGCGCTCAAGGGGGCGGCTCCACCAACGGCGCCGGTCTGCCCGGCGGTTCCGGCGCGGCGGCCGGCACGCCGGGAGCCTCCGGCGCGGGTCCCGCCGGTGCCGCGGGTGCCGCCGGTTCGGGAGCCGGTGCTTCGGGTACCGGTACCGGTGCGCGACCGGGCGGCGGGAGTGGCCGTCCCGGTGGAGTCCTCGGCTCCATGAACGCGCCGGGCGGTTCCCGGTCCGGCTCCACCAACGGCGCCGGCCTCCCCGGGGCGACGGGCGGACCCGTGGCGCCCGGCCACGGCGGCGGCACCGGGTCCTTCGACGTGACCGAGGCACTGGCGGCGGGGCCGCTGGGCAACGGCGGCGGCCCCCGCCCGGGCACCGACAGCGGTGACCGCCCGGGACCCGGCAGTGGCCGCGAACCGCGCCGCGACGACCTGCCGTACGGCTCCGAGAACGGCGGGGTCCCCGGCCCCGGCGGTCCGTACAGCGGACCGAACGGACAGTCCCCGTACGGCGACACCCGCGGTGGCCCCGCGGGCCCGACGAGCGGCCCGGTCACCGGGGACAGCGCGCCGGCGCCGCCCCGGGCCGGCGGGCCCGGGATGCCCGGTGGATCCGGCGCGTCCAACGGACAGCGAGGCCCCGCCCCCGCCCCCGCCGGGCTCCGCGGCCCGGGTGCTCCCGGCGGCCAGGTCGGCCCCGGGGGTCCGAGTGGTCCGGCCGGCCCGGGTGGTCCGGGCATGTTCCGGGGTGGCCCCGGCACCGATGCCGCACGCCCAGGCCCCGGCTCCTCCCGCCTCGGCCCCGGCGGCGGTCTCAGCGACGACACCGCGATCCTCACGCCGCAGAAGCCGGCCCCGGAGCCGGGCACCCCTGGTTACGGCAACCCGGACAACGTCTCCGGGAACACCGTCACCAGCGGCATCCCCGTCGTACCGGGCGACCGGAACGTGCCCACCCGGGGCGGGTCCGCCGACGGACCGCTGCCGCACACGCCCCCGAAGCAAACCGAGCCGGTCTCCGCGCCCCCGGCGAGTTCCGCCAAGCCGACCAAGAAGAAGGGGCGCAAGAAGCTCCCCCTGCTCGTCGGCGTCCTGGTCTTCGTCGCCGGTGTCACCTACGGTGCCGGCCTGCTCATGAACCGCTCCGACGTGCCGAAGGGCACCACCGTGCTCGGCGTCGACATCGGCGGCAGTACGCGCGACGACGCCGTGGAGAAACTGGACGACGTCCTGGCCGACCGCGCGGGCAAGCCGCTCAAGCTCACGGTGGGCGGCGACACCGTCTCCCTCAAGCCGGACCAGGCGGGGTTGCAGCTCGACACGCAGGCCACGGCCAGCGCGGCGGCGACGAGCGACTACAACCCGGTCTCCGTGATCGGCTCCCTCTTCGGCCGGCAGCGTGTCGTCGACCCGGTCATGCCCGTCGACGAGGAGAAGCTGCACGCCGCCCTGGAGGGCGCCGCCGGCGGTGCCGGATCGGTGACCGAGGGCACCGTCAGGTTCGAGTCCGGCAAGGCCGTCCCCGTGTACGGCAAGGCGGGCAAGGGCATAGACGTCGACAAGTCGACCGAGGCGGTGCGAGAGGCGTACCGCGCCCAGGTGGAGACGGGCACCGCCACCCCGGTGAACGTGCCGACGACCAGCCGGCAGCCCACGGTCTCCAAGGCCGAGGTCGACCGGATGATGAAGGAGTTCGCCGAGCCGGCGATGTCGGCCAAGGTGACCGTGCAGACGGACCCGGCGCACAGCATCGTGTTCAGCCCCGAGAAGTCGCTGTGGAAGTTCCTCGGGGTCACGGCGGTCGACGGCAAGCTGACCGACAAGCCCGACCTGGCCGCTCTCGAGGAGCTCTACGGCCAGACGTTCGACGGTGTGCTCGTCAACCGCGCCAACGGTGAGAAGTCGGCCGTCACCCCCGAGGATGTCTACGGGGCCCTGCGGCAGGCCCTGAAGAGCAAGACCGACCGGGTGGCGGTCATCGAGACGAACCCGACGTAGCCGCGTCGACCCACGAGGGGCGTCCGCCGGACGCCCCTCGGCCGGCCCGGCGGACTTCGGGGAGGGGCCGCCCGGGTCAGTTCAGCAGTGCCCGGGCCGCCCGCGCCTCCCCCCGCACCTGCTCCGCGACCGCCTCGTCCACCGCTCCCACGACCTCCGCGTACGCCTCCAACTCCCCGGCGCCCGCCGCGAACTCGCCCCGCTGCACCAGCAACCGCGCCCGCTCGTACCGCAGCCGCGCCGCATGCGCCGGCAGCAGCAGTGCCAGCTCGATCGCCCACAAGCCGACGTCCGACCGCTCCGGCCGGGCCGCCGCCCACGCCCGGATGTTGTTCAGGATGCGCGACACCACCTCCAGCGGCGCCGCGGGCTCCAGCATCGAAGGGTGCAGCGCGGCCCCCGTGGCCCCCGTCACCAGCAGCTCCGCGTCGTTCCCGCCGAGCACCCGTCCGCCGTCGAACGGATCGGCGAGCACCCGCTCCTCCTCCGGCCCGAACTCCGGCCCGAACCCGACCACGAAGTGCCCCGGCAGCGCGACCCCGTACACCGGAGCCCCCGCACGCCGGGCCACCTCCAGCCACACCACCGACAGCATGATCGGCAGCCCGCGCCGGCGTCGCAGCACCTCGTGCAGCAACGACGACTCCAGCCGCTGGTAGTCCGCGGCGACTCCGTGGAACCCGTACCGCTCGCCGAGCAGGTCCCGCAGCGCCTCCGCCCAGGCCCGCGGCGTGCCCGGCCGGAACGGCAGCTGCCCGGCCAGCCGGTCGAGCTCCATCTGCGCGGCGTCCAGCCCCGCCTCGTCCAGCGCCCCGTCCGCCTCCGCGCCCACCAGCAGGCACAGGGTGGCCAGGTCGGGCCGCTCGGAGCGGGCCTCTTCGGCGAACCGCCGCCGCAGCTCGGCCGAGCGTCGCGGTGACGGGGGATGAGGGTGACGCATGACTGGCTCGTGCCCTTTCACGGCGATCGGTTACCGGTCCGTCCCGGCACTGCCGGGCTCCCGGTAGTGGTGGTACGCGTGATGCGGCGCGAATCCCATCCCGGCGTACAGCGCCCGCGCCCCCGCGTTGTCCGCCTCGACCTGGAGCCACGCCGCCGACGCGCCCTCGTCGAGCGCCCGGCGGGCCAGCGCGGCCATCACGACGGTCGCGAGCCCCCGGCGGCGCCGCGCGGGGTCGACCTCGACGGCCCCGAAGGAGGCCCACCGCCCGTCCACGACACACCGCCCGATCGCGGCCGGGACGTCCACGTCCGGGTCCGCGCCCGGGGTCACGTCCGGGTCCGCGTCCGCGCCGGGCATCGTCGCGAACCACACCGACGGTCCGGCGGTCAGCACCCGCAGGGCCACCTCGCTCACGCCCCGGCGCCGATACCGCGCAGGCCACGCCTCGTCCACCTCCCGGGACAGGAGCACACCGGTGCCCTCGGACAGGTCTGCGACGGGTGCCAGCCCGCCGGTCCACACCTCGGCCGTCACCTCGCGCACCCAGCCCCGCCGTTCCAGCTCCGCGCCCAGCAGCTCCTGCGTACCCTCGGCGCCGGTGGCGGTCTGGACGTACGCGGGCAGGCCGCGCGCGCCGTACCAGCGTCGTACGGCGCTCAGTGCCTCGTCGAGCGGCAGCCCCGGATCGCCGAGCGGCAGTACGGAGTTGGCCCGCCGGGTGAAGCCGGCCGCCGCCCGCAACTCCCAGTCGCCGAGCCGCTCGCTCTCCAGCGGCGGCCAGGCCCGCGCGGCCACCCGCGCCAGCTCCCGGTAGGAGGCGGCGGGACCACGCCGACGGGCGGGAGCCGGCGGTACGACCTTCCCCGCGACCAGAGCCGACTCCGCGACACGCACGGATTCGCCACTCTTTCGTGTGATGAGCAGCACACCAGCGTCCCAGGATGTGAGAACGCCTACTGTGTCGGTGAACTTCTCACCCCCGACACCAGCATGGCTCAAGTACCGTACGGAGACTCGTTTGCCCACGTCAGCAGCGGTGATACGGACCTCAAGGCGCCCTGCGGCAGAGATTTCCACGGGTCTGTTCACCCCTCCTGTTCGGATCATGCCCAAGAACGGAGATACTAGGGGCGGGCATCGACGACGCCGCGCTCCCGCGCGCCAGGCGGCGGAGCCTGAGGAGGCCCGCCAGCGCCCAATCGAGGAGGAACGACAGCGTGACCTACGTCATCGCGCAGCCTTGTGTCGACGTGAAGGACAAGGCGTGCATCGAGGAGTGCCCGGTCGACTGCATCTACGAGGGCCAGCGGTCCTTGTACATCCACCCGGACGAATGCGTCGACTGTGGTGCCTGTGAGCCGGTCTGCCCGGTCGAGGCGATCTTCTACGAGGACGACACCCCGGAGGAGTGGAAGGACTACTACAAGGCGAACGTCGAGTTCTTCGACGAGCTCGGCTCGCCGGGTGGTGCCAGCAAGCTGGGGCTGATCGAACGTGACCACCCCTTCGTCGCCGCTCTGCCGCCGCAGAACCAGTAGGAGCGGCCCGCGCCGCGCCGCGTCGCCTCGGTCCCGTACGGCTGATCGCCCACGATCGACGCCGTGCGGGACCGAGGCGTTTCGCCTGTCGGCCGCGACAGCGGCACCTGTCGCACCTGTCGCACCTGTCGCACCTGTCGCACCTGCCGCACGAGGAAAGTGAGCCAGTAACCGTGTCCGCAGTCTCCGACCGCCTTCCGACCTTCCCCTGGGACAAGCTGGAGCCGTACAAGAAGACGGCCGCGGCGCATCCGGACGGCATCGTCGATCTCTCCGTCGGTACCCCGGTCGACCCGGTCCCCGAACTGATCCAGAAGGCCCTGACCGACGCGGCGGACTCCCCGGGCTACCCGACCGTCTGGGGCACCCCGGCACTGCGCGACGCGATCACCGGCTGGGCCGGGCGACGCCTCGGCGCCCGCGACATGACCCACCGCCACGTCCTGCCCATCGTCGGTTCCAAGGAGCTCGTCGCCTGGCTCCCGACCCAGCTGGGCCTCGGCCCCGGTGACCGGGTCGCGTTCCCGCGGCTGGCCTACCCGACGTACGAGGTCGGCGCGCGCCTGGCCCGCGCCCAGTACGAGGCATACACGTTGACACCAGGCGCTGACGCGCCGGGTCCCACCGAGCTGGACCCGGAGGGCCTGAAGCTCCTCTGGCTCAACTCCCCGTCCAACCCGACCGGCAGGGTCCTGCCGAAGTCCGAGCTGACCCGCATCGTGGCCTGGGCCCGCGAGCACGGCGTCCTCGTCGTCTCCGACGAGTGCTACCTGGAACTGGGCTGGGAGGCCGACCCGGTCTCCGTCCTGCACCCGGACGTCAACGGCGGTTCGTACGACGGTCTGGTCGCCGTCCACTCGCTCTCCAAGCGCTCCAACCTCGCCGGCTACCGCGCGGCCTTCCTCGCGGGCGATCCGGCCGTCCTGGGGCCCCTGCTGGAGATCCGCAAGCACGGCGGCATGATGACCTCGGCGCCGACGCAGGCGGCCGTGGTGGCGGCCCTCGGCGACGACGAGCACGTCCGCGTTCAGCGTGAGCGCTACGCGGCCCGCCGTACGGCCCTGCGCGAGGCGCTCCTCGGCCACGGCTTCCGCATCGAGCACAGCGAGGCGAGCCTCTACCTCTGGGCCACCCGCGACGAGTCCTGCTGGGACACGGTGGCCCACCTGGCCGGGCGCGGCATCCTGGTGGCTCCCGGCGACTTCTACGGCCCGGCGGGCGGCCGTTTCGTCCGCGTGGCCCTGACGGCGACGGACGAACGCGTCCGGGCGGCGGTGGCGCGCCTGTAGGCGACGCCGCTGCGGGCGGTCGAGCAAGAACGCCGGGGCCCAGGAAGAGAATCCTGGGCCCCGGCGTCGTGCGAGCCGGTCGCTCAGCCGAGCGGCAGCCCCTGCACCGGCAGCTCGCCGGTGCCCAGCGCGTCCGTCGGCAGCCCGCCCTTCGTGGCCGTCTGCGCCGTGTCGCCGACGATGTCCCCGGCGGAGCCCGCCGCGTCCCCGGCGGCCTTCTGGGCCATGGGGGTGGCCTTCTTGACGACCGCGCCACCGGCCTTGCCCGCGGCCGGCACGCCCTTCTGGACGGCCTTGCCACCGGTCTCGCCGGCGGTCTTGGTGACGCTCTGGGCCGCGGAGTCGACGGTGTTGCCGACATTCGCCCCGTCCAGGGCGGTCAGTCCCCCGAGGTTCGGGGTGGCCGGCAGTTCGGGAGCCGCGCTGGCGGAGCCGGCCGCACCGACCCCGGCAGCCGCTCCGGCGGCGACGAGCAGCGCGGCACGGGCGATCCGGCGGGTCAGGGGGAGGGACATGATGCTCCTTCGACGGAAGTCAGTGATGAGGTGACCGACCGCGCCCGGCGAGTGATCGACCGGGCCCGGCCGCAGTGACTACCGCTCGAGAGCCGCGAAGGTTGCGGCGGCACAACGTAAAGAG
>NZ_BAABCQ010000152.1:0-19007 GCF_039539045.1 Streptomyces marokkonensis | reverse complement strand
CCGTTTCTCCATGTCTATGGTCATCAGGTATGACCGACATTCAACGGGGCAATACCGCCAGTCGTGCACGCCGGCAGACGTGTCTCAGGCTCGCCCGTGAACTCCTCCAGGTCGGACCGGACGGCCAGGATCTCAAGCTCGGCTACCTCCACACCCTGATCGACACGGGCCGCCTCGGCCCGACCCACCACCCGCACAAGAAGATCCTCATCGTCGGCGCCGGCATCACCGGCCTCGTCGCGGGCCGCCTGCTCAAGGACGCCGGCCACGACGTCACCATCATCGAGGCCAACCCCGACCGCGTCGGCGGACGCATCAAGACCTTCCGCGCCACGAAGCACCACCAGCCCTTCGACGACCCCGCCCAGTACGCCGAGGCCGGCGCCATGCGGCTGCCCGACTTCCACCCGCTGGTCCTCGCCCTGGTCGACAAACTCGGGCTCGGCCGCCGCCAGTTCTACAACGTGGACGTGGACCCCTCCACGGGCAGCGGCCCCGATGTCCCCGTCCCCCCGGTGACGTACACCTCCTTCACCGGCCGGACCTGGAGCTACGGCGACGACAGCCCCGACTTCCGCGAACCGGACAAGCGCGGCAACTCCTGGATCCGCGCCAACCGCGTCCAGGTGCGGCGTGCCGACTACGCCACCGCTCCCGAACGGCTCAACGAGGGCTTCCACCTCACGGACGACGAGGTCCGCTCCCCCGTCGTGAAGATGGTCGACGACGCGCTGGAGTGTGTGCGCGACTACTACTCCGACATCGTCGACGGCAAGCGCGTCAACAAACCGTTCGACGAGTGGGTCGATGGCTGGGCCCGGGTGATCCAGGACTTCGACGGCTACTCGATGGGCGGATTCCTGCGTGACCACGCCGGGCTGAGCGACGAGGCGATCGAGGCCGTCGGAACCCTGGAGAACATGTCCTCCCGGCTGCATCTCTCCTTCTTCCACAGCTTCCTGAGCCGCAGCGACATCAACCCCGCCGTCCGCTACTGGGAGATACCCGGCGGCAGCTGGCGCCTGCCGCACGCCCTGCACCAGGGCCTGCGCGACGAAGTACGGCTCGGCCACCGCATGATCCGCCTCGAGTACCACGACCCCAGCCGCGACACCGACCCCGAGGACATCGGAGCCGTCGGGCCCGACGGCTGGGGCGTGGCCGTGCGGACCGTCGCCGAGAACGACCCGCAGGCCCCGCCGCGCCTGTGGACCGCGGACCTGGCGATCGTCACGATCCCGTTCTCCTCCCTGCGCTTCGTGGAGATCACCCCCTCGATGTCGTACAAGAAGCGCCGCGCCATCATCGAGACCCACTACGACCAGGCCACCAAGGTGGTGCTGGAGTTCAGCCACCGGTGGTGGGAGTTCACCGAGGACGACTGGCACGACGAGCTCGAGAGCATCGCACCGGGCCTGTACGAGTACTACCGGGCGGGAGGCGGGCAGAGCACCGGTGAGGCCCTCTCGCCCGCCGGGGCGGCGGCTGCCACGGCGGGCAGCGGCCTGCTCGGTGCCGCCGTCAAGAACAGCGGCGTCACCGAGGAGATGCGGCAGCTCAACAGCACCATGCCGCTGCGCGGCCCCGCCGTCCGCCCCGCCACCCACGCCTTCGGCGGGGGCTCCACCACCGACAACCCCAACCGGTTCATGTACTACCCCTCGCACCGGGTCGAAGGCAGCACCGGCGGCGTCGTACTCGCCTCCTACTGCTGGTCCGACGACGCCGCGCGCTGGGACTCCATGCGCGGCGCGGAGCGCTACGTCTACGCCCTGCGCAACCTCCAGGCCCTGCACGGCCGCCGTATCGAGGTGTTCTTCACCGGACGCGGCGCCACCAAGAGCTGGGCCCGGGACCCGTACGCCTTCGGCGAGGCCGCCATCTACACCGCGCACCAGATGACCAGCTTCCACCTG
This sequence comes from Streptomyces marokkonensis, assembly GCF_039539045.1. Classification (NCBI taxonomy): domain Bacteria; kingdom Bacillati; phylum Actinomycetota; class Actinomycetes; order Kitasatosporales; family Streptomycetaceae; genus Streptomyces; species Streptomyces marokkonensis. The sequence continues at coordinate 17,091 of NZ_BAABCQ010000152.1, read as the reverse complement.
GACGTCTCCCGGCCCGAGGGCCCCGTGCACTTCGCCGGGGAACACACCTCCCTCAAACACGCCTGGATCGAGGGGGCCCTGGAGAGCGCCGTCCGCGCCGCCGTCGCCGTCCACCAGGCCCCGCCCGTCACCACCCCGGGCCCGAACGAGAAGGACGACTCATGACCGCGATCGCCCCCACGTGCACGGTCGCCCGCTACCTCGCCCGGCGCCTGGCCGAGCTGGGCATCACCCACCTGTTCGGCGTCCCCGGCAACCACCTCGGCCCGTTCCTGACCACCCTGCGGGCCGAGGGCGACATCGAGTGGGTCGGCACCCCCACCGAGGGCGGCGCGGGCCAGGCCGCCGACGCCTACGCCCGCGTCCACGGCGTCGGCGCGGCCGCGGTCACCTACAGCGTCGGCGCGTTCAACCTGCTGGGCGCCTGCGGCGGTGCCTACGTCGAACAGGTCCCGCTCGTCGCCGTCAACGCCTCCCCGCCCTACGCGCAGTGGCAGAACTACCGCGCTCTCGGCATGCTCACCTCGCACATGAGCCCCCGCCCGGAGAGCAACCTGGACGTCTACCGGCAGGTCACCGTGGACGCGCAGGTCATCTCCAACCCGGGCCTCGCCCCCGCCCAGATCGACGCCGCGCTCACCGCGTGCCTCTCCGAGCGCAGGCCGGTCTACCTGGAGGTCATGGAGGACCTGTGGGACGAACCCTGTGCCGCGCCCGGAGCGCCGGTCCGCCGCCGCGAGCGGCCGTTCGGCGCGCGTGGCCAGACCATGCTGGACAGCGCCGTGAACGCGATCCTCACCCTGGTCGAGGAGCACCCCGGCCCGGACGGCAGGCCCCGCCCGGTCGTGTGGGCCGGTGAGGAGGTCGACCGATTCCGCCTCGGCGGGCACCTCACCGGCCTGGTCGAGGCCACCGGAGTACCCTTCTGCACCACCGTCGGCGCCAAGGCCGTCGTCGACGAGGACCAGCCGCAGTTCCACGGCGTGTACAACGGCCACGCCAGCCACCCGGACGTGCACTGGATCTTCAGGGACTGGGCCACCTGCCGGATCGGGCTCGGCGCCTGGTCCACGTCGAAGAACCTCGGCGGCGAGCAGTACGTCGGCGACGACTGGGTGATGGCCGCGAACGGCGGCGTCCGGGTCGGCACCTCCTACTTCCCCGACGTCCAGCTCGAACAGCTGCTGCCCGCCCTCCAGGACGCGCTGGTCAAGGACTACGGCTCCGGTGGCCTGGAAGCCGACTACTACGCCGAGGCCCACGCCCACCACGGAGCGCCCGCGGACCGCCCGGCCGGCCTGGCACACCACCGTGCCTCGCTCCTCGCCTCCGGCCCGCGGCCGTCCCGGCATCCGGAACGGCTCACCTACGACGGCGTGTTCGACCGGATCAACCACTTCCTGGGCCATGAGACCCGGGAGGACTGGACGGTCGTCTCCGACGCCGCGTTCTCCCTCATCGGGTCGATGAACCTGTCCCTGCCCGCGGGCGGGTTCCTGTCCCAGGTCAGCTGGTTGTCCATCGGCTGGTCGGTCGGCGCGGCCACCGGCGCCGCCCTCGCTCCCGAGCGCGGGCACGCCCGCCCGATGGTGTTCGTCGGCGACGGCGCCTTCCAGGAGACCTGCCAGGAGATCTCCACCCACACCAGGCTCGGGCTGCCGTCGGTGGTGTTCGTCATGGACAACGGACACTTCTACGGCATCGAACAGATGCTGGTCCACCCGTCCTACTACGCCGAGCCGGGCTCCACCCTCCCCGACGGCTCCACCGACCCCACCGACCCCACCGACCCCACCGACCCCACCGACCCCACCGACCCGGACTTCTACAACGTCCTCCACCCCTGGCACTACGACCGCCTCGCGGCCGTCTTCGCCGGCCGGGACACCCCGGCGAGCGGAGCCGTCGTCGCGGACACCTCCGAGCTGGAGACCCTGCTGGCCCGCCTCGCCGATCCCGCAGACCCGGTCAACGCCGGACCACTGCTGGTCCGCGTCCGGCTGCACCGGCACGACTACCCGCGGGCCATGTCGTACAAGGTGCCGAAACCCACCGCGACGGCCTGACGAACCGACGAGGGCGCGGGACGAAGGGACGCGCCAAGGCGACACCTCTCACGGAACAGCCGTACAGCCGTACAGCCGAACTCGAAGGGAGCAGGAAATGGCTGATCTCAACGTACTGATCGCGTTCGACGCGGCCACGATCGTCGAGCAGAACCCCAACGCGTCGAGGAACCCCGACGCACCGACCCACGTCGACCACCGCCTGATCTACATGACGACGCGCCAGGACCACATCATCGGCACGTCGGGGGCCGAGCTGAACCTCCGGGCCGAGCCCGGGGACAGCATCAGGTGGCGGGAAACGACACAGTCGCTCAGCAGCGACTACAAGGCACTGCTGTACAGGTACGTGAGCAGCGACACCGGCCACGTGCTCATCAGGACGCCGGAGATCGAGGTGATCGACGGTGTCTATCCGATGCCGAAGGAGGGCGCCGAGGGCAGGCCGGAATTCGTGACACAGAACTACCAGGACCATTACTGGCGGACGACCGTCAAGAGGACCGGCAAGGTCGTGTACCACTTCTACTTCCAGATCCTGGACCACCACCGGCAGGTGCAGGGGTACTTCCAGTGGGACCCCTTCATCACCATCGAGAACCCCTGACGCCCGGGTGAGGGCGGCCACCGTACGCAAGACCCGCCCCTCCCGGCACGCGACGAGTGACTGAAGCACACGGCAGAAGGCCCGGGCCCCGGCCCGGGCCTTTGTACGCGCACATCCGCCAGGAGTTCCCCACCCCAAGCCCCCCCCATCGCACCCGACCGAACCGGACCGCGACGATCGGGAAGCGCACCCCTGCGCCCTGACACGGTTGGTGTCGAAAGGAGGCCTCGTGATCTCGGCACTCAACAAGCTCGTCGACCTCGTCGAGGAACATCTCACCGAGGAGCTCGACGTCCCCGCGCTGGCCGGAGCGCTCGGCACGACCGAGTACCACCTGCGCCGGATGTTCTCGTCGCTGGCGGGCATGCCGCTGTCGGAGTACGTGCGCCGGCGCCGCATGACGGTCGCCGCCGCCGACGTCGTACGCGGTGAGGACGACCTGCTGAGCATCGCCGTACGGCACGGATACGGCTCCACGGAAGCGTTCGGACGTGCGTTCCGGGCGGTCCACGGCGCCGCTCCGCGTGACGTACGGCGTGACGGAGGCCCCCTTCGGACACAACCGCAGCTCAGGTTCCGCCTGACCGTCGAAGGGAGCACCCCCATGGACACCCGATTCGCCGACCGCTCCGCCTTCCGCCTGATCGGCCACGCCACCCGCGTGCCGCTCATCCACGAGGGCGTCAACCCGCACATCCAGCAGCACATCACCGCACTGCCCCAGCAGGAGCACGCCCGTCTGAAAGCTCTCGGCGACACCGACCCGGCGGGCCTGCTCCAGGTCTGCGACGACCTGGCTCCCGACAGCCCGGAGGGCACCGAGCTGACCTACCTGCACGGAGTCGCCGTCACCCAGGACACCCCGGCCCCCGACGACCTCGACGCCATCGAGGTACCGGCCGGCCGGTGGGCGGTCTTCCGCAGCACGGGCCCCTACCCGGGAACCCTTCAGTCGACCTGGGCGGCCACCGCGTCGGAGTGGTTCCCGTCCAACCCATGGCGCCTGCGCCCGGGCCCGTCGATCGTCGCCGTCCTCGACCGCGCGGCGGACTTCTCCACCGCGACCTGCGAACTGTGGCTGCCGGTGGAACCCGCGTAAGGCCGGAGACCGCTGCCGTAGGCCGAAAGCCCGAGGCAGCCTCAGGGGGCGGGACGACCGGATTCGAACCGGCGTCCTCGCGGTTCTGGAGACCGCTCGCGTCGACCACTGCGCTACGTCCCGCCCTTGGCCGCGATCGTAGCGGCTGGGGGCAGAGCGGCTCCGCGAGGGAACCTCCGAGCGCTCTAGGACATGTTCCGACCTAGACGCCTCATAGCGTGGTCATCGACCGACGGAGCAGTAACACCACCGGAAGGCGGAGACCATGACGTCCAACGAGCAGACCACCCGCGATCAGGCCACAGCGACGACGGACGCCACCGGGGAGCGCGCCGACCTGCTGGAGATGCTGGCCAAGCAGCGGCACTTCCTGCGCTTCACCACCCGTGACCTCACCGACGAGCAGGCCGGGCTCCGGCCCACCGCCAGTGAGCTGTGTCTGGGCGGCTTGATCAAACACGTGACCTCGGTCGAGCGTGGATGGGCGGACTTCATCCTCAAGGGCCCGTCGGCGATGGGTGACTTCACGGCCATGACCGAGGCCGACTGGGCCCGGCGGGCCGACGAGTTCCGGATGCTGCCCGGCGAGACGCTGGCCGGTGTACTGGCCGACTACGCCGAGGTGACCCGCCGGACCGACGACCTGGTCGCCACCCTGCCCGACCTGGACGCCGCGTGGCCGTTGCCGAAGGCCCCGTGGTTCGAGGCCGACGCGCAGTGGTCGGCCCGCCGGGTCCTGATGCACATCGTCGCCGAGACCGCCCAGCACGCCGGCCATGCCGACATCATCCGAGAGACCCTGGACGGCGCCAAGAGCATGGGCTGACACCACGCGGACGCCCCTCGGTCAGGAGCCGAAGGGCCGGCTAGTCAAGGAAAGCCGGCCCGGACTACTACCGGACCTTCTTCAAAGCGAGCTGAACGAGGCGCAGCGCCACCTGGACCGCCGCGTCATCGCGCAGTGGGCAGTTGACGACGTACTGGTGTCCGGCGCGAACGTTGCGGAAGCTGATGGCCGGTTCACTGACGTCGGCCACGTCCTCCCTCGTCAAGCGCAGGGTGAGACCGCCGTTGGTCGCCTTCACGTAGGCGACGGCTCCGTAACGGCGGACACCGGCATCTCGAACCATGACGTAATCGGAGCGACCGTCACGGGTCCGCTCGGACTCTCCCGGCCCGATCTCTACGTTGCCGAGCGACACAGCACCCTGTAGGAACTCGAGTACACGCGCCGCGATCTCCAGGCTGCGGGCGCGGCCGTGCACCAGCTCTGCGATCTGGGCCCAGTCCAGCGCCCCATCGGCACCCTCACCGGACGTGTCGGGGTCGATGTCGCCCGGCGCACCCTCGTCCGGGTCTTCCTCACCCTGGGTGAGCCGCAGGAACTCGGCGATCTCCTGTGGCGTCCCGTCAATCAGTCGCACGGCCCCTCCTCATCACGCACGCCCCCTGCGTGCGCCTACTTGAGACTATGCACGACTGCACACCCATACAAGCCCCCGCATGCTCGTGAACATTGACGAGTACGCGTGAGCATCTCGAAGCTACGAGAGCGACTTGGCACCAGTCCCGGCAGAGCCACGCACAAGAAGAAGCCCCCCGCCCGGCGGAAGATCCGCAGGCAGAGGGCTTCTTCAGATGGGCCTACTTCTTCTTGCCCTGGTTCTTGACCGCCTCGATCGCCGCCGCTGCCGCGTCCGGGTCGAGGTAGGTGCCGCCCGGGTTCAGGGGCTTGAACTCGGCGTCCAGTTCGTAGGAGAGGGGGATGCCGGTCGGGATGTTCAGGCCCGCGATGTCCGCGTCGGAGACGCCGTCGAGGTGCTTGACCAGGGCGCGGAGCGAGTTCCCGTGCGCCGCGACCAGGACCGTGCGGCCGGTGAGGAGGTCGGGGACGATCGCGTCGAACCAGTACGGGAGCATCCGGACGACGACGTCCTTCAGGCACTCCGTCCGCGGGCGGATCTCCGGCGGGAGCATCGCGTAGCGCGGGTCGGAGAACTGGGAGTACTCGGCGTCACGGTCCAGCGCGGGCGGCGGGGTGTCGTAGGAGCGGCGCCACAGCATGAACTGCTCCTCGCCGAACTCCGCGAGGGTCTGCGCCTTGTCCTTGCCCTGGAGGGCGCCGTAGTGGCGCTCGTTCAGGCGCCAGTGGCGGTGGACGGGGATCCAGTGGCGGTCGGCGGACTCCAGCGCGAGCTGGGCCGTGCGGATCGCGCGCTTCTGGACGGACGTGTGCACCACGTCGGGCAGCAGGCCGGCGTCCTTGAGCAGCTCGCCGCCGCGCGTCGCCTCCTTCTCGCCCTTCGGGGTGAGGTTGACGTCCACCCAGCCGGTGAACAGGTTCTTCTCGTTCCACTCGCTCTCGCCGTGGCGGAGGAGGATCAGCTTGTACGGTGCGTCGGCCATGGCTCCGAGCGTAATCGAACCGCCTGAGCGCCCGCGCGCCGCGCCCGCAGGGCGGACGGTTGACGGGAATTGTTAATCGAGTGGTCCCCGGGATGGCCTCCTTCGTAAGTTGTGGCTGGCTCTTTCGCCACTTACGCACTCCAGCACACGAACAGTTCACGGGGGTCCCATGTCAGTCGCCGGGCTGAGGCGTGCCGCGCGCGAGTCGGTCTCCGGGCTTCCCCGGGAGTTCTGGTGGCTGTGGACCAGCACCCTGGTCAACCGGCTCGGCGGCTTCGTCGCCACCTTCATGGCGCTGTACCTGACCATCGACCGCGGGTACTCGGCCTCGTACGCCGGTCTGGTCGCCGCGCTGCACGGGCTCGGCGGGGTCGTGTCCTCGCTGGGGGCCGGGGTGATGACCGACCGGCTCGGGCGGCGGCCCACGCTGCTCGTCGCGCAGGCCTCCACCGCTCTGTCCGTCGCCCTGCTCGGCTTCGTGCGGGACCCGGTCGCCATCGCGGCCGTCGCCTTCCTGGTCGGCATGGCGAGCAACGCCTCCCGGCCTGCCGTGCAGGCGATGATGGCGGACATCGTGCGGCCCGAGGACCGTATCCGCGCCTTCTCGCTCAACTACTGGGCCATCAACCTCGGCTTCGCGATCTCCTCCATGGCGGCCGGGTTCATCGCCGAGGTCAGCTACCTCGCCGGGTTCCTGATCGAGGCGGGGATGACCATGGCGTGCGCCGTCCTCATCTTCGTCAAGCTGCCCGAGTCCCGGCCGGACCGGACCCCCGGGAAGGGCGGGGCCGCCGGTGTACCCGCGGCGAGCGAGCCCGCCGTCTCCCTGGTGACCGTCCTGCGCGACGGGCGCTACATGAGCGTCGTCGGGCTGTCCTTCCTCGTCGCCGTGATCTTCCAGCAGGCCTATGTGGGGCTGCCGGTGGCCATGGGCGAGGCAGGGTTCACGCCGGCCGACTACGGCATGGCGATCGCCGTCAACGGTGTCCTGATCGTCGTACTGCAGATTCCGGTCACCCGGTTCATCGAGCACCGGGATCCGAGGCTGCTGCTCGTCGCCTCGTCCCTGCTGGCCGGGTACGGGTTCGGGCTGACCGCCTTCGCCGGGTCGGTCGGTGTCTTCGCGCTCACCGTGTGCGTCTGGACGCTGGCGGAGATCGTCAACGCGCCGGTCCAGACCGGGCTCGTCGTCCGCCTGTCCCCCGCGCACGGGCGCGGGCGCTACCAGGGGATGTACACCATGTCGTGGGCGGTCGCCGCCCTCGTCGCCCCGCTGATGTCCGGTCTCGTCATCGACCGCTGGGGCTCCGAGTGGCTGTGGGGCGTCTGCGCGGTCGTCGGCACGGTGGCGGCGGTGGGGTACTGGGCGCTCATGCGAAACCTTCCGCAGGAGGAGAAGGCCACTTCCGAGGCCCCCGCGGTTCCCGCAGCCCCTGAGGTCCCCGAGGTCACCGCGGTCCCCGAGCCGCGCGAGTCCGCGAAGGCCGACATCGGCACGGCCTGAGGCCCGCACGAGGCCCACACTCGGCCACCCGCGTCCTCACGGGTGCATCCTCGCCCCCTTCAGCACCTTGTCCACCGCGTTCCGCGGGCCGTACACCGCGAGGCCGACCAGGTCCAGGCCGGCCGTGGGCACGGCCCGTACCGCCGCCCGGTTGTCGCGGTCGTTACCCGTGGCGAAGAGGTCGGAGGTGAACAGCGCGCGGGGCAGGGCGCGCGACAGTACGCGCGTATGGGCGTTCGTCAGCGTCTCCTTGGTGCCCTCGAAGACGAGCACCGGCTGGCGGAACATGGGCAGGTAGCCGACCGCGTCGGCGTCCTCGTACGGTTCCCCGATCACCTCGGGGATCTGTGCGCCCAGGCCGCTGACCAGGAAGGCGGTGACGTTCAGGCGCTGCCAGGTCTCCAGGTCCTCGCGGAGCAGGACGGCGATCTTGGTGTCGAAGCGGACGGGGGCGGCCGCGGGGTCTGCGTCGTGCGTGCTCATACGGTGAGACTGCCGGTCGGCGTACGGCCGGGTCTTGTACGTTTTTTGCATGGCCGACCAGGACCGGCGGCGGACCGTCTCCGCCTGGCGACCCCGCGTCCCGGGCGTCGTCGAGGTCTTCCACGCCCACTACACCGAGTACGCCTACCCGATGCACGTCCACGACGCGTGGACGCTGCTCATCGTCGACGACGGGGCCGTACGGTACGACCTGGACCGGCACGAGCACGGCACCCCGCACGACACGGTGTCGCTGCTGCCGCCGCACGTGCCCCACAACGGCTCCCCCGCCACGCCGGACGGCTTCCGCAAGCGTGTCCTGTACCTGGACGCCTCCCGCCTGGGCGACGACCTGATCGGGGCCGCCGTCGACGCTCCCGACCTGCGTGACCCGGTGCTGCGGCGGCGGGTCGGGCAGCTGCACGCCTCACTCGCCCTGCCCGGGGACGAGCTGGAGGCGGAGAGCCGACTGATGTTGGTCGGTGAGCGGCTGCACGCCCATCTGCGGCCCCGGGGGGAGGCCGGTCCGGCGCGCCGCGGAGATCCCGTGCTCGCGCGGCGGCTGCGGGAGCTGCTCGACGAACGGACCGTCCGGGGGATCGGCCTGGAGGACGCGGCCGTGCTGGTGCGCGCCCATCCGGCCCACCTGGTACGGGCGTTCAGCGGCGCCTACGGCATCGCGCCGCACCAGTACCTGATGTCCCGCCGGGTCGACCGGGCCCGGCGGCTGCTGCTGGCGGGGCGCGCCCCGGCCGACGTGGCCGCCGCGACCGGGTTCTACGACCAGGCGCATCTGACCCGGCACTTCAAGAGGCTGGTGGGCGTCACGCCCGGTCGCTACCGCACCAGCGGCGGCGGACGGCACTGACCGTGCGTCAGTCCTCGGAGCCCTCGGAGCCCTCGGAGCCCTCGGAGTCCTCGGAGTCCTCGGAGCGGTCGGAGTCCTCGGAGCGGTCGGAGCGCGCCGAGCGGTCCGAGCGCTCGATCAGGTGCTGGAAGGCCTCCAGGTTGCGGGTCGACTCCCCGCGCGCGGTCCGCCATTCGTGCTCCTTGCGGATGGCGGACGCGAAGCCCAGCTCCAGCAGGGTGTTGAAGGCGCCGTCGGCGGCCTCCAGGACCTGGCCCAGGAGGCGGTCGATCCCGTCGGCGGTGACGGCGGCGAGGGGCAGCTTCGCGGTGAGGTAGATGTCGCCGAGGCGGTCGACGGCGTAGCCGACGCCGTACAGCTTGAGGTTGCGTTCCAGCAGCCAGCGGTGGACGGCCGGTTCGTTCTCGTCGGGGTGGCGGACGACGAAGGCGTTGAGGGAGAGGGAGTGCCTGCCGAGGAGGAGGGAGACCGTCGTCGAGAGCTTGCGGGTGCCGGGGAGCCTGACGACGTAGTTGCCGGGCTCGGGACTCTCCCACTCCAGCTCGGCGTCGCCCAGCGCCGCCTCGAGCACCTGTGCCGCCTTCTGTACCGCCTCAGCCATGGTGGGAGCGTACGCGACGGCGGTGGGAGTGGATCGCGGCCGTGTAGGCGTCGGCCGTCGCGGCGGCGGCGCTGTCCCAGCCGAAGGACTGGGCGTGCCGGGCGGCGGCGTCGCCCATCCGGGGCGTCAGCTCCGGATCGTCGGCGAAATCGCGCAGCACGCGCGCGTACGCGGCGGGATCGTGGCCCTGGACGAGACGGCCGGTGTGCCCGTCGCGCACGGCGACCGGGAGGCCGCCGACCGCGGCGGCGAGTACCGGCGTACCGGCCGCCTGGGCCTCTATGGCGACCAGGCCGAAGGACTCGCTGTAGGACGGCATCACCAGCACGGACGCGGCCCGGAACCAGTCGACGAGCTGCTCCTGCCCGACGGGCGGGCGGAACCGCACGACGTCGGCGATACCGAGCCGCGCGGCGAGTTTCTGCAGGCCCTCCGGCTTGGCGAGGCCGCTGCCGCTGGGGCCGCCGACGACGGGGACGACGATGCGGGAGCGCAGCTCGGGGCGTTCGTCGAGCAGGACGGCGATCGCGCGGAGCAGGATGTCGGGGGCCTTCAGCGGCTGTATGCGGCCGGCGAAGAGCGGGATCAGCGCGTCCTGCGGCAGGCCGAGGCGGGCGCGGGCGGCGGCGCGTGCGTTCACGGTCTCCCCCGGGCCGGGCTCGGAGCCCTTGGGGAAGGGGCGGAACCGTTCGAGGTTGACGCCGGGGTGGACCACGGCGACCTTGGCCGGGTCGGCGGCGTAGTGCCGGACCAGCTCGTCGGCCTCCTCGGCGGTGTTGGCGATCAGGCGGTCGGAGGCGGCGACGATCTGGGTCTCGCCGATGACGCGGGCGGCCGGCTCGGGGGTGTCGCCGTCGGCCAGGTTGGCGTTCTTGACCTTGGCCATGGTGTGCATGGCGTGCACCAGGGGGGCGCCCCAGCGCTGGGCGGCGAGCCAGCCGACGTGGCCGGAGAGCCAGTAGTGGGAGTGGACCAGGTCGTAGTAGCCGGGGCGGTGGCCGGCCCAGGCCTGCATGACGCCGTGTGTGAAGGCGCACAGCTGGGCGGGCAGCTCCTCCTTGGCCAGGCCCTCGTAGGGGCCGGCGTCGACGTGCCGCACGAGAACGCCCGGGGACAGCTCGACGGTGGGCGGGAGCGCGGCGGTGGTCGCACGCGTGAAGATCTCGACCTCGATGTTGATCGCGGCGAGGCGCTGTGCGAGCTCGACGATGTAGACGTTCATGCCGCCTGCGTCGCCGGTGCCCGGCTGGTGGAGCGGTGAGGTGTGCACGGAGAGCATGGCGACGCGGCGGGGCCTGCGCAACAGCCGGAGCCGCGGGGAAGCCGCCGGTGAGCGACGCCCGAGCCTGCTGACGTACTGGCTCACGAGCCGTTCCTCCTCGCTGCGGGCCTGCCGTGCCGAGGGCACGCTCCGCCCTCCAAGAGGTGGGAACACCGGATGACCGTGCTCCATTTCCGGTTTCCCGACCTTTGCCGAATCATTACCGCTTATCGCTCAACCGTTCGACGACTGGATGCGTCATAGGGGGCGGACCCGCCGCATACCCTCGTACGCATGTCCTCCCGCTCCCGCGCCACCGCCCTCCCCGTCGTGGGCACGGTCACGCGCGGGACGACGAACCCGAACCGGCTGCGCCGCATGGACCGCTGGATCGCGGCCACGCACGGAGCCGAGCTGCGCCGCGCCGCCGATCCCGTGGCCGTCGACCTCGGCTACGGCGCGGCCCCCTGGACCGCCGTCGAGTTGCTGGGCCGCCTGCGCACGGTCGCGCCGCACGCGCGCGTGGTGGGCGTCGAGATCGATCCGGCGCGGGTGGCGGCGGCCGAACCCTACGCGCGCCCCGGGCTCGTCTTCCGCCACGGCGGCTTCGAGGTCCCCCTCTCACCCCCCTCCCACCACCCTCTGCTCATCCGGGCGGCGAACGTGCTGCGCCAGTACGACGAGGGCCAGGTCGCCGCCGTCTGGCAGCGGTTGTGCGCGCGGCTCGCGCCGGCGTCGGAGCACTCCCGCGGCGGACTCCTGGTCGAAGGGACCTGCGACGAGATCGGGCGCCGGCACGTGTGGGTGGCGCTCGGGCCCGAGGGGCCGCGCACGGTCACCTTCGCGACCCGGCTGGGGTCCCTCGACCGCCCCTCCGACCTGGCGGAACGGCTACCGAAGGCGCTCATCCACCGCAACGTCCCCGGCGAGCCCGTGCACGCCTTCCTGCGCGACTTCGACCGAGCATGGGCCGCCGCCGCGCCCTACGCCTCCTACGGCGCCCGCCAGCGCTGGATGCGGGCGGTGCGGGACCTGACGGCCGGTTGGCCGGTGACGGACGGGCCGGCGCGGTGGCGGCAGGGCGAAGTGACGGTGCGGTGGGAGGCGTTGGCGCCGCGCGCGTGAACCGGCGCCCGGCGCCCGACGCCCCGGCCCTCGACCGGCGCCGGGAACGATCTCCGTGTGACGTTCGTCACACAGCGGTGAAACGGCGGGGACTTCGTCGTACGGCGAGGCGGAAGGGGGGAGAGATGCGGGAGGGAGGCGAGAGGGGAGCGGGAGGGAAGTACTGCCTCTGTCGATTTCCGCGCCGGCATGGCACGATCCCCCGAACGGTCTATGTTACTGACGGTAAATCAGCTTGGGGGCGAGGTATGCGTACGGGGAAGCACGGCTTGATGACCGCTGCCGTGGCCGTGGTCTGTGCGGTCACCGTGCTCGGGGCACCGGGCACGGCGTTCGCGGACCCCGGTCCCGCGGCGCCCTCGCCCGGCGCCCCGAGCGCCCCCAGTGCCTCTCCCGAGCCCTCCTCCCCGGCCGCCACACCCGGCAAGGACCTGGAAGCCGTACGCAAGAAGCTCGACGCGCTCTATCGCACGGCGGCCTCCGCCACGGAGGAGTACAACGCCGCCGAGGAGAAGACGGAGAAGCAGTCCGCCGAGATCGTCGACCTGGCCAAGAAGATCGTCAAGGGCGAGGAGAAGCTCGACGGGCTGAAGAAGCGCGCCGGCGCCGCCGCCCGCGCCCAGTACCGCACCGGTGGCCTGCCGGACGGGGCCAAGCTGATGCTGAGCGACGACCCCGAGGACTTCCTCGACGGCACCGGCCGGGTGATCCAGGGACAGCGCGCGACGAAGGGCCTGCTCGGCGAGCTGACCCGCACCCAGCAGGACCTGAAGACCTACGCGGCGGACGCCTCCGCACAGTTCGAGAAGCTGGAGTCGAACCGCAAGGCCAAGGCCACCGCGCAGAAGAAGATCGAGAAGCAGATCGCGGCGGCCGAGAAACTGGAGTCCGAGCTGGAGCAGGAGGAGAAGGAGCGCCTCGCCCAGCTGGAGCGGGAGGCCCAGGCCAAGGCCCAGACCGCCTGGCTCGGCTCGGGCATCCTCAAGGACCTCGACGCCGAAGCGACGGAGCCGGGCCGGAAGGCGGTCGAGTACGCCACCGCCCAGGTCGGGAAGCCGTACCAGTGGGGCGCCGAGGGGCCGAAGGCCTATGACTGCTCCGGCCTGACCTCACAGGCCTGGGTGTCGGCCGGGCAGGCGATCCCGCGCACCTCGCAGCAGCAGTGGAGGCAGCTGAAGCGCGTCGACATCGAGGACATGCGGCCCGGCGACCTGATCATCTACTTCGACGACGCCAGCCACGTCGGCATGTACGTCGGCGACGGCTCCGTCGTGCACGCCCCGCGCCCCGGGCGCTCGATCACCATCGCGGGGGCGGGCACGATGCCGATCCTCGGGGTGGTGCGGCCGGACACGGGCACCGCGTCCTCGGAGTGACCCGCGGCGGTGACCGCCGAGTGACACGGGCCACGGGCCGGCGTCGGGGGCGTGAAGCGGGCCACGTGACCCAGTCCACGCCCGGCACCCCGCCCCGCGTGACGTTCGTCATCCCCGGCCCCCGGTCGTCGTGTCCAACTGCGGCACATAACGCGGCATATGACAGCGGCCGAGTGCCGCCCGACGTGTCCTGGACCATTCCGCAGCGGCGCCGTCACCCGCTATGGTCCCCGTCGGTGGGTCGAGGTCCCTCGCCCCGCCATGCCCTCGGGGGGAGGGAAGGAACCAAGACGATGCCCGTACCCGTACCGCGGCCAAGGGCGATCCCGGCCGCGGAGTGTGGTCAGGCGCCCGCCGCGTCCCCGGACAGCGGCCCTTCCAAGGAACAGGCCCCACCCTGGACGCACCCGGCCGAAAACCCCGCCACCCGGCGAGAGCACCCCACGGAGAAGCGCGAGAAGACCACGGACGAGACCACGGACGAGACCACGGACCGGATCACGGACGAGACCACGGACCGGATCACGGACGAGACCACGGACCGGATCACGGGCGAGAGCAGCGACGAGACCACGGGCCGGCGCGAGAGCACCGCCCCCACCAATCTGACGCTGCTGCTGATCGAGGACGATCCCGGCGGTTCGCCGATCGTGCCCGACCTGCTCGACCAGGCCGGCAAGCCGATCCGCGTCCGCACGGCCCGCAACCTCACCGAGGCCGAGCGGCTGCTGACCGACGACGTCCACTGCATCCTGCTGGACCTCGCCCTGTCGGCCCCCGCCCCGGCCCCGGCCCGCGCCGGCGCCGAGAACACCGGCAACGGTGACGGCGGCGGAGACGACGAGCTGGCGGTGCTCAGGCACGTGCTGGAGCTCGCGCCCCGGCACGCCGTGCTCGCGCTGACCTCCTCCAGCGACGCCGAGCGCGGCGCGGAGGCCGTGGCGGTCGGTGCCCAGGACTACCTCCTCCGCGACGAGCTCGACGGCCGACTGCTGAGCCGGGCGATCCGCTACGCCGTCGAGCGCAAGCGGTCCGACTCGGCGGAGCGGCGCCTGGCCGAGGGCCGGCTGCGGGCGCAGGAGAACGCGCGTCTGGAGCGCGGCCTGCTGCCGACCCCGCTGCTGGAGGGCTCCCCGCTGCGCTTCGCCGCCCGCTACCGCCCGGGCCGCTCGCGTGCCCTGCTCGGTGGCGACTTCTACGACGTCGTCCGCACCCCGGACGGCACCGTGCACGCCATGATCGGCGACGTCTGCGGACACGGCCCGGACGAGGCGGCGCTCGGCGTGGAGCTCCGGATCGCCTGGCGCGCGCTGACCCTGGCGGGGCTCTGCGGCGACGAGCTGCTCGGCACGCTCCAGCAGGTGCTGGAGCACGAGCGCGCCCACGACGAGATATTCGCGACCCTGTGCGCCGTGGACATATCCCCGGACGGCCGCCGCGCCGGTCTGTGTCTGGCCGGCCACCCGGCGCCCCTGGTGGCCGGTCCGGGCACGCCCGCACGGCTGCTGCCCTACGACAACAACGGCCCGGCACTCGGTCTGCTGCCGGGCGCCCGCTGGCCGCGTATGCAGGTGGAGCTGGGCGCCGAGTGGAGCCTGATGCTTTACACCGACGGCCTGATCGAGGGCCACGTCGGCGAGGGCCGGGAGCGGCTCGGCCAGGACGGCATGGTGGAGATGGTCCGCCGCCAGTTCGCCGAGGGACTGCAGGGTGAGCAGTTGCTGCGGGCGACCGTCAACGAGGTCCGCGCGCTCAACGGCGGCGAACTGGCGGACGACGTGGCAGTGGTCCTGCTGGACCGGGCGCCCTGACCACCGCCCGTGACCGACGCGCCGTCCCCGTACCGGCGCCGTGACCGACGCGCCGTACCTGCACCGACGCCCTGACCGACGCGACGTGCCCATGCGGCGGAGCCGCCGGATGTCGTCGTGCCGGAGCCCCGCGCCCGCGCCCCGCAGGGGCGCGGCGGGTCAGCGTCCGCCGTTGTACGGGCCGTAGGGGCCGTCGCTGCTGGAGCCTCGGCGGCTGCTGCGGCCGCCACCCGGCAGGCCGCGCAGCGCGGGCCGTACGTCGACCATGTACACGATCGTCGCGATGAGCCCGATGATCGGCAGGAACGACATGATCGGGAAGACCAGACTCACCACGAAGGCGAGCCCGAGGATGATCAGCCAGAACGGCTTGGTCTTCTTGTCCGCCGCCCGGTAGGCGTCCTCACGCCGCACGGCGGCGTCGACCAGCGCGAAGCCGGTGAAAACCATCAGGGCGATGTTCAGCAGCCCCAGGAAGTCTGCGAACCCCTGCATCAGCACAACATCCACCACCAGACTCGGATCGTCTCTACGCGGTCACCGTACCCGGAGAACGGGCCGGACACCCCAAGAGTGCCCGGCCCGCGCCCTGCTCGTCGTACCCGTCGGCGGCTACTTGGCGGGCGGCGTCGTCTTCTTCGCGGTGCCGTTGGGGCTGCCGCCGGGGCTCTTCCTGACCGGAGCCCTGCGCGGAGCGGGGGCCTTCCTGCCCGCGACGGGCTTCTCCTCAGTGACCGCGACCGGCTCGGACTTGGCGGGCTCGGACTTGGCGGGCTCGGCCGGCTCCACGGCCACGGCGAACTCCTCCACCTCCTCGGCGAGGTCCTCGATGCCGTCGGCGGCCTCGCCGCGCCAGGTGCGCACCGCGTGCTCGCCGCGCTCGGCGACCTTCTCGTAGGTCTCCCGGGCCCTGACGGCGTACTCGGCGGCGACGCCGACCGAACGCAGCGCGAGGTCCTGAGCGGTCTCGCCGAGCTTCTTGAAGTCGGCGTCGAGGGAGCCGAAGAGCTCGTTGGCCTTGGCCTGGAGGGTCCCCTGGGTCTCCTTGACGCGGGCCGTCGCCTTCTCCTGGACGGCCTTCGGGTCGGTGTTGCGCACGGCCTCGATGCGGGACGGTGCCTCGGCGCGCAGCTGCTCCACCAGCACCGGCACCTTCTTGGCCTGCTGGAAGGCCAGGTCGGCGGTGCCCGCGGCGAAGTAGAGCGGGGTGGGGTCGCTGAGGGTCTTGCGCAGGTCGTCGGTGATGGCCATGGTGATGGTCCTCCGGAAATACGTTGGGCTGAGGGTTTGTGGTGGTCCCGCGTCCCGGCCGGCCGGCTGCCGGCTTTCGCTCATCCGGCCGTCTGCTGCGGGCCGGCGTCACTGCCGCCGGTCGTACGGGGGCGGCGCCCGGATATGGAGGCACCGCCGTCCGGGAGGCCGCCCCTGACGTCGTCCGGGTTCCCGCCCGCCACGTCGTCCGGGACGGCGTCCACCGGTCTGTCCCGAGGTGTCGCCCCGTCGTCCGCGTCGGTCCCGAATCCGTTCTCCTTGCGGAAGGACTCGTAGATCTGGAGCAGCACCTGCTTCTGCCGCTCGTTCAGCGAGGGATCGGCCAGGACGACCGCACGTGTCTCCACGTCGTCCCGGTCGCGCTCGGCGTCGAGGATCCCGGCACGCACGTACAGCGTCTCGGCGGAGATCCGCAGTGCCTTGGCGACCTGCTGGAGCACCTCCGCGCTCGGCTTGCGCAGCCCGCGCTCGATCTGGCTCAGGTACGGATTGGACACGCCCGCGGCGTCGGCGAGCTGCCGCAGTGACAGCTGCGCGTTGCGCCGCTGCTCGCGCAGATACTCACCGAGATTGCCGACGTTGAGCGATGCCATGACTCCACCATGCACCATG
>NZ_BAABCQ010000151.1:0-19032 GCF_039539045.1 Streptomyces marokkonensis | reverse complement strand
GGAGGAGAAACGCAGCCGGTGGCCCGGCACCGACCGCTCCGTGTGCAGCGTCATGAGCGCCCGCGCGCGCTCGCCGTCACCCCGGGCCACCGCGTCGACGACCGCGCCGTGCTCCGCCCAGCACTCCACCGGCCCGGCCGGCGCGTCCACGACGTACATCCAGGCGATCTTGTGACGCAGCTGGGTCAGGAGTGCCGTCAGGGAGGGGCTGCCGGCGGCTTGGGCGAGGGTGTCGTGGAACCAGCCGCCCAGGGAGCGCAGGTCCTCGCTGTTGCCGTGCCTGGCGCGCTCCTGCCCGAGCCTGACCAGCCCCCGCAGCACTTTGAGGTGTGCGTCGGTACGGCGCCGGGCGGCACGCGAGGCACCGAGGGGTTCGAGGAGCGTGCGGGTCTCCAGCAGGTCGGCGGCCTCCTGTTCGGTGGGTTCCGCGACACACGCGCCCGCGTGCCGCCGGGTCACGACGAACCCCTCGGCCTCCAGCGCGCGCAGGGCCTCGCGGACCGGGACCCGGGAGACTCCGTGGCGGCGGGCGAGGAGTTCCTCGGTGAGCCGGCTGCCGCGCCCGTGGACGCCGGCGACGATGTCGTCCCGGATCGCCGTGCACACCGAATGCGCCGGAATACGCATACCCGACCTCCGCCTTGATCCCCGTGAAACGTCGACGATTGACGCGTTTTCAGTGACTCTAGGCCAGTCGAGCGGGTATTCCGACGGCGGGGCGGATTCCATGGGCAATTCTTGGACAGCGACGTGTCCGCCGGCGAAGGGGAAACACGAAAGCCCCGACTCGGGGAGCCGGGGCTTTCGGATGCCGTGCCGTCCGTCGTCAGAGGCCCGTCAGAGGCTCGTCCGAGGTTCGTCAAAGGCCGTCAGAGGCTCGTCCGAGGCCGTCAGAGGTTCACGCCGTGGGAGCGGAGATAGGCCACGGGGTCCAGGTCCGACCCGTACTCAGGACTCGTACGGGCCTCGAAGTGCAGGTGCGCCCCGGTGACGTTGCCGGTGGCGCCGGAGAGGCCGATCTGCTGGCCGGGGTCGACCGACTGGCCCACCGAGACGTCGACGGAGGACAGGTGGCCGTACTGCGTGTACGTGCCGTCGTGCATCTTGATGACGACCTGGTTCCCGTACGCGCCGCCCCAGCCGGCCTCCACGACGGTGCCGACGCCGACCGCGTGCACGGACGTACCGGTGGAAGCGTGGAAGTCGATGCCGGTGTGGCTGCCGGAGGACCACAGGGAACTGCCGGCCTGGTAGGCGGTGGAGACGTAGGAGGCGGTGATCGGCGACACGAAGGTGTTCAGTCGCTCGCGCTCCGCCTCGCGCGCGGCCCGCTCCTTGGCCTCGCGCGCCTCCTCGGCCGCCTCGGCGGCCCGCTCGCGCGCCGCCTCCTGGGCCGCCTCGCGGGCGGCCGCGTGCAGGGCGGCCTGCTTCTGCGCTGTGGCCTGGGCGTCGATCTCGTCGGCCACCGAATCACCGATGGCGATGACCGGGGTGAGCCCGCTCTGCTCCGCCTCGGACTCGGCGGCGAACGCCGGAGCCGCGAGGGTTCCTACGACGCCGGTACCGGCGAGGGCCGCGACACCCGCCGCGCGGGCGGTGGTGCGGTGCACCCGACTGGGACGGCGGTGCTTACCGGAGGCGCGCGTGAACGCCATGTGGTGGCTGGTCCTTTCCTTCCCTCTCGCCTACCGGGTTAGCTGACGGGTTCGGAGGTGGAAGGTCTCCTACGGACCCCCTCGCTGCGCGCGCGGGCGTCCGATTCACCCCAGGGACGATGGGTCCCCGGCTCCCCTGGCTCGCGCCGTAGGGGGACTCGGCGATGGCTGTCCGGTGCCGCGGATGCGGCGTACTGCCTGACGAACAGCCCGGACGACGCTAAACGCGGCTGTCTTCAATCCTCAAACGCAACCGGCTTTTTGTAGCGCACGCCACAGGGCAGACACGCGGTCACTCCCCCAATTCGGACAAACGTCGGCCCTGGTGACACTCCGGTCACCAGGGCCGCCGCGCGTGTCAACGGCTACTCGGCCGACACGACGGTGACTTCACCGATACCGAGGGCCTGGACGGGCTCCTTGATCTGCGCCGCGTCGCCGACGAGGACCGTCACCAGGCGGTCCACCGGGAAGGCGTTGACGACCGCCGCCGTGGCCTCCACGGTGCCCGTGGCGGCGAGTTGGCGGTAGAGCGTGGCCTGGTAGTCGTCGGGCAGGTGCTGCTCGACCTGGTCGGCCAGCGTGCTCGCCACGGCCGCCGCCGTCTCGTACTTCAGCGGCGCCACGCCCACCAGGTTCTGCACGGCCACGTCGCGTTCGGCGTCGGTGAGACCCTCGGCGGCGAGCTTGCGCAGCACCGTCCACAGGTCGTCCAGGGCGGGACCGGTGTTGGGGGTGTCCACCGAGCCGCTGATGGCGAGCATGGCTGCGCCCGTGCCGTCGGGCGCGGAACGCAGGACCTGCCCGAACGCCCGTACCCCGTAGGTGTAGCCCTTCTCCTCGCGCAGGACACGGTCCAGGCGCGAGGTGAGGGTGCCGCCGAGGCAGTAGGTGCCGAGCACCTGCGCGGGCCACACGCGGTCGTGCCGGTCGGAGCCGGTCCGGCCGATCAGCAGCTGCGTCTGGACGGCGCCGGGACGGTCCACGATGACGACCCGTCCGCTGTCGTCGGCGGTCACCGGGGGCACGGGACGCGGCTCGGCGGCGGAACCGGTCCACGCGCCCAGCGTGTCGCCGAGCAGCGCGTCGAGGTCGACGCCGGTGAGGTCGCCGACGACCACGGCGGTGGCCGTGGCGGGCCGGACGTGCTTCTCGTAGAAGGCGCGTACGGCCGCGGAGTCGATGGTCGCGACCGTCCCCTCGGTGCCCTGGCGCGGGCGCGACATGCGCGTGTCGGCCGGGAACAGCTCCTTGTAGAGCTCCTTGGCGGCGCGGCGGGCGGGGTTGGCCAGCTCGTGCGGGATCTCGTCGAGCCGGTTGCGGACCAGCCGTTCGATCTCGCCGTCCGCGAACGCGGGCGCCCTGAGGGCGTCGGCGACCAGGCCGAGGGCCTTGGCGAGGCGCGAGACGGGCACCTCGAGGCTCAGCCGGACTCCGGGGTGGTCGGCGTGTGCGTCGAGGGTGGCGCCACAGCGCTCCAGCTCGGCGGCGAACTCCTCGGCGGAGTGCTTGTCGGTGCCCTCGGAGAAGGCGCGCGCCATGATCGTGGCGAGGCCGTCGAGGCCGGCCGGCTCGGCGTCGAGCGGCGCGTCCAGATCGACCTCGACGGCGACGACCTGCTGGCCGGGGCGGTGGCAGCGCAGCACGGTGAGGCCGTTGTCGAGGCTGCCGCGCTCGGGGGCCGGGAACGCCCACGGCTTGGGCTCGCCGGCCTGCGGCTGGGCGTGGAATTCCATGGTGGCGAGCTCGGTCACTTGGCCGCCTCCTCGTTCTCGTCGGTGGCGTCGTTCGCGACGTCGGCGTCGTTGTCGTTGTCGTTGTCGTCGGTGGGCGCGGTCGGCTCGTACACGAGCACCGCGCGGTTGTCGGGGCGCAGGCGGGCCTTGGCCACCTCCTGGACCTCCTCGGCCGTCACCTCCAGCACCCGCTGTACGGCGGTGAGGGCCAGCTGCGGGTCGCCGAACAGGACGGCGTACCGGCACAGTTCGTCGGCGCGGCCCGCGACCGTGCCCAGGCGGTCCAGCCACTCGCGCTCCAACTGGGCCTGGGCGCGCTCCATCTCCTCGGCGGTGGGGCCCTCCTCGGCGAAGCGGGCGAGCTCCTCGTCGATGGCCGACTCGATGACCGGCACCTCGACGTCACCGGACGTCTTCACGTCCAGCCAGCCCAGGGAGGGCGCTCCGGCCAGCCGCAGCAGGCCGAAACCGGCGGCGACGGCCGTGCGGTCGCGGCGTACGAGCCGGTTGTACAGGCGGGACGACTCACCGCCGCCCAGGACCGTGAGGGCGAGGTCGGCCGCGTCGCACGCGCGCGTGCCGTCCTCCGGCAGGCGGTAGGCCGCCATCAGGGCGCGGGCCGGGACCTCCTCCTCGACGACCTCGCGCAGCTCCCCGCCCATGACGTCGGGCAGCGAGCCGTCCCGCGGGGGCTGCTTGCCGTCGTGCGAGGCGATGGAGCCGAAGTACTTCTCGATCCAGGCGAGCGTCTGCTCGGGGTCGATGTCGCCGACGACCGACAGCACCGCGTTGTTCGGCGCGTAGTACGTGCGGAAGAACGCGCGAGCGTCCTCCAGCGTCGCCGCGTCCAGGTCGGCCATGGAGCCGATCGGCGTGTGGTGGTAGGGATGCCCCTCGGGGTAGGAGAGGGCGGTCAGCTTCTCGAAGGCCGTGCCGTAGGGCACGTTGTCGTAGCGCTGGCGGCGCTCGTTCTTGACGACGTCCCGCTGGTTCTCCATCGACTCGTCGTCCAGGGCGGACAGCAGGGAGCCCATGCGGTCGGCCTCCAGCCAGAGGGCGAGCTCCAGTTGGTGGGCGGGCATGGTCTCGAAGTAGTTGGTGCGCTCGAAGCTGGTGGTGCCGTTGAGCGAGCCGCCCGCGCCCTGCACCAGCTCGAAGTGGCCGTTGCCCTTGACCTGGGCGGAGCCCTGGAACATCAAATGCTCGAAAAGGTGAGCCAGGCCGGTACGCCCCTTGACCTCGTGGCGCGAGCCGACGTCGTACCAGAGGCACACCGCGGCGACCGGGGTCAGGTGGTCCTCGGAGAGCACCACGCGCAGGCCGTTGGCCAGGCGGTGCTCGGTCGCTGTCAGGCCGCCGGAGCCTGCCTGGGCTGTGGCCGTGTGACCCATGGGCATGTACATCCCTTCGATGGCGAAATCCTTGGTGGAATCACTGGGGTGGATCATTGGGTGGAATCATTGGGTGATACTGCGGGAATTCCGCCGATCCCGCCGATCCTGCCACTGTATGCAAGCGTGCGGGCCGCCGGTGGAGTTCCCGGTCCTCGTACGCCGAGAGCGAGAACGGGGTCGGTGGCCCGGACGACCCGACCGGGGCGGGGGCACGGGACGAGGGCGTACCCTGCGGGCAGCGCCGGGCCGGGCAGCCCGTGACGGGTCCTGGTCGGTCGCTGTCAGTGCCGCAGTCCACAATGGACCCCGTCAGTTCACCGTTCACGCTTGAGCAAGGAGCCGGCAGCGATGGCCCGCCGTAGTACGAAGACCCCGCCGCCCGACGACTCGTACGAGGAGAAGATCCTCGACGTCGACGTCGTCGACGAGATGCAGGGCTCCTTCCTCGAGTACGCGTACTCGGTCATCTACTCCCGTGCACTGCCGGACGCCCGCGACGGCCTCAAGCCGGTGCACCGCCGCATCGTCTACCAGATGAACGAGATGGGCCTGCGGCCCGAGCGCAGCTACGTGAAGTGCGCCCGTGTCATCGGCGAGGTCATGGGCAAGCTGCACCCGCACGGCGACGCGTCGATCTACGACGCCCTGGTGCGCATGGCCCAGCCGTTCTCGATGCGCGTCCCCCTGGTGGACGGCCACGGCAACTTCGGCTCCCTCGGCAACGACGACCCGCCGGCCGCGATGCGGTACACCGAGTGCCGGATGGCCGAGGCCGCCGGCCTGATGACGGAGTCCATCGACGAGGACACCGTCGACTTCGGACCCAACTACGACGGCCAGGAGCAGGAGCCGGTGGCTCTGCCCGCCGCCTTCCCGAACCTGCTGGTCAACGGCGCCTCGGGCATCGCGGTCGGCATGGCGACGAACATGCCCCCGCACAATCTGCGCGAGGTCATCGCGGCCGCCCGGCACCTGATCCGGCACCCGAACGCCGACCTCGAAGCCCTGATGAAGCACGTCCCGGGCCCCGACCTGCCCACCGGCGGCCGGATCGTCGGTCTGCCCGGCATCCGGGACGCCTACGAGACGGGCCGCGGCACGTTCAAGATCCGGGCGACGGTCGCCGTGGACACCGTGACGGCCCGCCGCAAGGGTCTCGTGGTGACCGAGCTGCCCTTCGCGGTCGGCCCGGAGAAGGTGATCGCCAAGATCAAGGACCTGGTCGGTTCGAAGAAGCTCCAGGGCATCGCCGACGTCAAGGACCTCACCGACCGCGAGCACGGACTGCGCCTGGTCATCGAGATCAAGAACGGCTTCGTGCCGGAGGCGGTCCTGGAGCAGCTCTACAAGCTGACGCCGATGGAGGAGTCCTTCGGCATCAACAACGTCGCCCTGGTGGACGGCCAGCCCCTCACCCTGGGCCTCAAGGAGCTGCTGGAGGTCTATCTCGACCACCGCTTCAACGTCGTACGGCGCCGCAGCGAGTACCGCCGCACCAAGCGACGTGACCGACTGCACCTGGTCGAGGGCCTGCTCACCGCCCTGGTCGACATCGACGAGGTCATCCGTCTCATCCGCTCCAGTGAGAACTCCGCACAGGCGAAGCAGCGCCTGATGGAGCGCTTCTCGCTGAGCGACATCCAGACCCAGTACATCCTGGACACGCCGCTGCGGCGGCTCACCAAGTTCGACCGCATCGAGCTGGAGTCCGAGAAGGACCGGCTGAACGCGGAGATCGAGGAGCTGACCCGAATCCTCGACTCGGACGCGGAGCTGCGCAAGCTGGTCTCGAACGAACTGGCCACGGTGGCCAAGAAGTTCGGCACCGACCGTCGTACGGTCCTGCTGGAGTCGTCCGGTGCTCCGGTGGCCGCCGTGCCGCTCCAGGTGGCCGACGACCCGTGCCGGGTACTGCTCTCCTCGACGGGCCTGCTGGCCCGCACCGCGAACGACGAGCCGCTCGTCACGAAGGCGGGCGCCAAGCGCGTCAAGCACGACATGATCGTCTCGGCGGTGCGGGCCACGGCCCGCGGCGAGGTGGGTGTGGTGACGTCCACGGGGCGTCTGCTGCGGGTGAACGTCGTGGACCTGCCTCAGCTCCCTGAACCCCTGGGGACACCGAATCTCGCGGGGGGCGCGCCGCTCGCGGAGTTCGTGACCCTTCAGGACGACGAGACGGTCGTCTGTCTGACCACGCTGGACGAGTCCTCACCCGGCCTTGCGCTCGGTACGGAACAGGGCGTTGTCAAGCGTGTGGTGCCCGACTACCCGTCCCACAAGGACGAGTTGGAGGTCATCAGCCTCAGGGAGGGCGACCGGATCGTCGGCGGGGCCGAGTTGCGCACCGGTGACGAGGACCTGGTCTTCATCACGGACGACGCGCAGCTGCTGCGCTACCAGGCCTCGCAGGTCCGCCCGCAGGGCCGTCCGGCGGGCGGTGTGGCGGGCGTCAAGCTCACCGACGGTGCCAAGGTCATCTCCTTCACGGCGGTGGACCCGGCCGCGGACGCGGTGGTCTTCACGATCGCCGGTTCGCGCGGCACGCTGGACGACTCCGTCCAGACCACGGCCAAGGTCACCCCGTTCGACCAGTACCCGCGCAAGGGCCGGGCCACGGGTGGCGTGCGCTGCCAGCGGTTCCTGAAGGGCGAGGACTGCCTGGCCTTCGCTTGGGCGGGCCCCGTTCCGGCACTCGCCGCCCAGAAGAACGGCAGCCCGGCCCAGCTCCCGGACATCGACCCGCGCCGCGACGGCTCGGGCGTGTCGTTGCCGAAGACGGTGTCGGTGGTGGTGGGTCCGGCCTAGGTGGTGGGTCCGGCCTAGGTGGTGGGTCCGGCCTAGGTGGTGGGCCCGGCCTAGGTGGTCGGCGGCTCCCCGCCGTCGGGGCCCTCGCCGTCTGGGCCCTCGCCTTCCGGCTCCTCCTCACCTTCCGGCTCCTCCTCGCCTTCGGGGTCCGGTACGTAGCGCAGGACGCCCCACATGCCGTGCTCGTCGGCGTGTGGGTCGTCGGCCCCGCGGCACGCGTCGAGTTCCTCGCCGAGAGCCGGCGCGTCGATGCCGGAGCCGATGAGGACGAGCTGCGTACGGCGGGCGTCGACGGGTGCCCAGGGCTCCGGGTAGAAGCGCAGGAAACGGCCGACGGCGTGAACGGCGTACCGGTTCCGCGGGTCGTACGGGCCGAAGTCGACGTACCCCTTGATCCGGTACAGGCCCTCCGGCCTGCTGTCGAGGAACCGCATGAGCCGGCGAGGATCCATCGGGACGTCGGAGACGAACGACAGGGTGTCGTAGGCGGCGTGCAGGTGCTCGGCGTGTGCGCCGCCCCTCGAATGGTCGTGCAGGTCGTCGAAGGACAGCTGCCCCACGCGCTCCTCGCTCGGCCGGCAGTCGTAGAGGAACTCGGGGTCGACACGGCCGTAGGCCGCGGGCACGACGGCGGCCCGGTCGCTGAGCGAGCGGACGAGGGCGAGCACGCGTTCGACGTCCGGAATCCGGTCGGTCTTGTTGACCACGACCAGGTCGGCGAGCGCCAGGTGCCGGTCGATCTCGGGGTGTTTCTCCCGTGTGGCGTCGAACTCCGCGGCGTCCACGACCTCGACGAGTCCGCCGTAGACGACCCCGGGCTGCTCGCTGGCGAGGAGCATGCGCACGAGTTCCTGCGGCTCGGCGAGACCGCTGGCCTCGATGACGATGACGTCGATGCCCGTGTCGGGGCGGGCGAGCCGCTCCAGGTACCCGTCCAGCTCACTCGCGTCGACGGCACAGCACAGGCATCCGTTGCCGAGCGAGACGGTGGAGTCGCCGAGTGCGCCGGCGACGGCCATGGCGTCGATCTCGATCGAGCCGAAGTCGTTGACGACGGCGCCGATACGGCTGCCTCCGCTGCGGTGGAGGAGGTGGTTGAGGAGTGTGGTCTTTCCGGAGCCGAGGAATCCGGCCAGTACGACGACCGGGATCTGCTGCGGCATCGGGTGCTGTCCCACCGTGCGACCTCTCTCTCACCTACGCGTACGACGGCCCGCGGCGGTGCGTACACCCACGTACGGAATTGCCTGCTCAGGATACGAGGCGGCGGAGTGCCCGCAGAGTGAACGATTGTTAGCAGCACTTGCTGGGCAGACGTTTTGCATGGCGCCGGACCGTGCGACCCTCGCTTCCCTCCGTGCGCCGCTTCTCCGCCTCCCCGCCGGTCAGCGACGCTCGGCACTCTGGAGGTGGCAGCGCCACTCATCGCTCGCCGGTCCCCGTCAGCCGACCCGCACTCGACGACCGGCGGGCGGTCGCCTGATTCGGGGGTTGACATGGTCACACGCAAGAACACCACGGGGAGGGTCTGCTCCGCAGCGGCCGGCATGCTGCTGGCCACGGGGGTGACGCTGGCTGCCGCGCGTCAGCGCGCTCTGGAGGCGGAACGACAGCGGATACGGCGGCTCGAACTCGAGGACACCGTCTCACGCCGCAGGACGCTGGCACACCAGCAGCGCATGCACTGGGAACTGCTGTCCCGGGCGATCGACGACTCGTCGCTGGCCTCTGTGATCGATACGTACGACCCCGACATCCCGGCGGCGAAGCGCCGGCAGTACTTCTACGCCAACGCCTGGTACATCAACCTTTACCACCTCTACCGCGCGGGGCTCGTGGACCAGGAGGAGTTGTACGGGTATGCCCGTGAGCTCTTCCAGAACCCTCTGATGCGGGAGTACTGGGACGCGTCGAGGGGGCAGCGCGCGACGCTGAAGCAGTCGTCCGACGAAGCACGGATCGGCCGCCTGGTCGACGCCCTCATCAACGACCTGGACGAAGCCGACACGGACGAGTGGTGGGTGGTGGGCACACCTCCGACGCCTTAGCCGCCCACGACCCACGTCCTGGCGGTGAGACGTCAATGGGTATCTGCAGGGATACACACGCAGTGGTTTCGGCCTTGCGGTCACAGCGGTCCCGGCGACGCCAGTAACGTCCCTCCACAATGCGCTTGGAACAGCGCGCGGTTGCCGATCTGCCTGTCGCACCTCCTTCACCGACGGTCAGGCGGCAGAGCCTGGAGGTCGTCAATGACTCTGGAAGCCATCGTATTTCTCGCTGTGGCCGCAGCCGTCGGCTACTTGGTGCACCGGCGAGAGGGAATCGGGGCCGGCGTCGCGGCAGCGGCTGCCGTCATAGGTGTCCTCTGTCTGCTGTCGTGGGGCAGCCCCGCGACGACGCCTGCTCCACCCGCCCCGGAGGGAATCCGCAGTGGACCTCCTGCTGGAGCCTGACGGCCTCGTCAACACCGGTAACACGCGAGACTTGAGTAGTCTCTCGCCGTGCAGCCACTGCGGGCGGGCAGCCAATAGTGGCTGCCCTCCGCGGAGAGCCCGGACCATAGGTAAGGACTGGTAATACTTTGAAAATCGTGCGCCGAATCGGTGTGCCGCCAAGTGCCCGTGGCAGTGCTTCAGGAGCCAACTGCCCCGACGTGTTCGAACTGAGCGACGGCAACTTCGCCGTCATCGGCACCGAGGCCACCGATGCGCTGGAGGGCGAACTGCCCGCCGACGCCGCCCGTGCCGACTACGAACGCATCGTCGTGGTCAGCCGGGAGACCCTGGTCCGCGCCAAGGCGGACATTCCCGACGTCTGACGTCACCGCCCGGGTCTCCGGCCGCATTCACCGCCGCCCGCGCCGGACACCCTCACCGCCGAGCAGCCCGGCACCCCGTC
This sequence comes from Streptomyces marokkonensis, assembly GCF_039539045.1. Lineage (NCBI taxonomy): Bacteria > Bacillati > Actinomycetota > Actinomycetes > Kitasatosporales > Streptomycetaceae > Streptomyces > Streptomyces marokkonensis. The sequence goes on along the minus strand of NZ_BAABCQ010000151.1, from coordinate 8,541 downwards.
CCCGCTCGACGTCTCTCGACCAGGCCTGGCGCCCGAACGGCACCAGGCCGCTCGCATGCTCAGCCACCGACGGCAGGCCGGCCGGAACGCGGCCGCCCTCGCGGCCGGGCGGGCTCCGCCCGGGCCCGGGGGCGACCCGGCGACACTGCCGGAGCAGCGCTCAGGCGCGGCAGGAAGTCGCTACGACGCAAGTCAGGTTAGGCTCACCTCTGTGAGTACGTGCTCAACGGTCTCCGGGGACCTCGACGAGCCCCTCCCGGGCACCGCACCCGTCGCGAGGACCTGGTTGCTGCTCGAACAGCCCGGCCCGTGGGGCGCCAAGGCCCTCACCTCGAGCCACCTGGATCCCACGCTGGGACGTGCGCTGGAAGCGGCGGTGAAGGGCACCGGCGTACGTGTCGCGCTCATCCGCCGGCCCGGACGCCACGCGGACCGCGGCACCCCGGCCGAGCGCCGGGTGTACGCGGCCCACACCGTGCCGGGAAACGTGTGGCTGCACGACACCGCGCTCACGGACCCCCGCCGACTGCTCGGCCTCGATTTCGCCGCGCTGGCCAGGGGCGACAGCCGTACCTTCGACTCGGTGCTCGGAGGCGGCCCCCACTGCGGTGATCCGCTCGCTCTCGTCTGCACCAACGGCAAGCGCGACCGGTGCTGCGCGCTCCTCGGCCGGCCGCTGGCGGCCGGGCTCGCCGCGTCCGGTGCCGAGGGCGTCTGGGAGGTCACCCATCTGGGCGGTCACCGCTTCTCCCCGACGGTGCTGGTGCTGCCCCACGGTTATGTGTACGGCCGGGTCCAGGCCCACGCGGTCAAGGAAGTCCTGCACAGTGCGCGGGAGGGCCGAGTCGTCGTCGAGGGCTGCCGCGGGAACTCCTCGTGGGAGCGCCCCGGCCAGGCGGCCGAGCTGGCCGTGCGCCGGGCCGTGGGCGAGGACGCGGCCCAGGCGCTGAGCGTCGTACGGACGGACGGCGCCGCACCGCGCTGGGAGGTGACCCTGGCCCACGCAGACGGCCGGCACTGGCGGGTCACCGTCGCACAGGACGTGTCGGCGCCGCCGCGTCCGGAGAGCTGCGGGGCGTCGGTACTGGGCTCACCCGCGCGGATGGAGGCCACCGCGGTGCGCGAACTGTCGGTGACGGCTGCGCTCGCGAGCTGAGGTTCCGGCCCGGGTCGCGGGCGGTTCCCTGGACGACGCCGAATGCCTTGGCCCGGCCGCCCTCGCCACACACGCCCGGGAGATCCGCGCCACACCCCTCTACGGCATGCCGTCCCCTCCCACGTACGGTCATGGGTATGAGCCCCACTCCCCCCGTACGCCGCCTGCGCCTCGGCCTGCCCCGGCGGGTGTTCTCGCAGGTGCTGCTGATGCAGCTGGCGATCGCCGCGGGAGTCGCCGTGCTCGCGACCGGGCTGTTCCTGGCTCCGCTCAGTGACCAGCTGGACGACCAGGCGATGCGCCGGGCGCTCGCGATCGCGCAGACCACCGCGCAGCAGCCGCAGGTCGTACGGGGCCTGCACAGCACCCGGCCCGCGCCCGACGGCCCGGTGCAACAGGAGACGGAGCGGATCCGGAGGGCCACGGAGGCGGAGTACGTCGTCGTGATGGACCGGCAGGGCGTGCGCTGGTCGCACACCGACCCGGACCGGATCGGCGAGGTCGTCTCCACCGACCCCGGGCAGGCCCTGGCCGGCCGTGAGGTCATGGAGATCGACGACGGCACCCTCGGCCGTTCCGCGCGCGGCAAGGTACCCCTGCGCGACAGCGACGGCGTCGTCGTCGGCGCCGTCTCGGTCGGCATCGCGTACGACAGCGTCCGGGCCCGGCTGATCCACGCCATCCCCGGCCTGCTCGCGTACGCGGGCGGCGCCCTGGCCGTCGGCGCGCTGGCCGCCTGGCTCATCTCGCGCCGGGTCCAGCGGCAGACCCGGGACCTGGCCTTCTCGGACATCGCGGGCCTGCTCGCGGAGCGCGAGGCCATGCTGCACGGCATCCGGGAGGGTGTCGTCGCCCTGGACCGCGGCGGCAGGGTGCGCCTGCTCAACGACGAGGCGCAGCGTCTTCTGGGCATCGGGAGCGAGGCCGTCGGCCGCTCCCCCGACGAGGCTCTCGGCGCGGGACGGACCGCCGACGTCCTGACCGGCCGGGTGACCGGGACCGATCTGCTGACCGTGCGCGGCCAGCGGGTCCTGGTCGCCAACCGGATGCCCACCGACGACGGCGGTGCGGTCGCCACCCTGCGCGACCGCACCGAGCTGGAGCAGCTCGGCCGGGAGCTGGACTCGACACGCGGCCTGATCGATGCCCTGCGCGCGCAGGACCACGAGCACGCCAACCGCATGCACACCCTGCTGGGGCTGCTCGAACTGGAGATGTACGAGGACGCGGTGGAGTTCGTCGGCGAGGTGGTCGGCGACCACCGGGTCACCGCGGAGCAGATCACGGAGCGGATCCAGGATCCCCTGCTCGCCGCGCTGCTGGTCGGCAAGGCGACCGTCGCGGCCGAACGCGGGGTCGCCCTGTGGGTGTCGGACCGGACGCGGCTGCCGGACCTTCTGGTCGATCCAAGGGGGCTTGTCACGATCGTCGGCAACCTTGTCGACAACGCGCTCGACGCCGTCGCGGGGACGGCACACGCGCGCGTGGAGGTCGAGTTGCGGACACGCGGGCGTTCCGTCGCGCTCAGAGTGCGGGACACCGGGCCCGGGATTCCGGCGGAACACCGCGAACTGGCCTTCACGGCGGGTTGGTCCACCAAGGATCCGCCGGCGCACCGCCGGCGCGGCATCGGGCTGTCGCTGGTGCGCAGGCTGGCCGAGCGGCAGGGCGGCAGCGCCACCGTCGGCGAGGCACACGGCGGGGGCGCGGAGTTCGTCGTCGAACTGCCCGACGCACTGGCGGGAACGGACCTGGAACCCGCCCTCACCTCCCCCTTGAACACCACTCCCGCCAACACCACACACCCGAACGCCACGCACCCGAACACCACGCACCCGAACACCACATCCGTGAGCACCACACCCGTGAACACCGCTGCCAAGGAGGAGTCCCGATGATCGAGGTCCTGGTCGTGGACGACGACACGCGGGTCGCACGGGTCAACGCCGCCTACGTGGAGAAGGTCCCGGGCTTCCACGTCGCCGGGGAGGCGCACAACGCTCTGGAGGCGCTGCGCCACGTGGAGACGCTGCCCCGCCTGGACCTGATCCTGCTGGATCACTACCTGCCCGACCGGACCGGTCTGGAGGTCGTCCAGGAGATGCGGCGCCGGGGCCTCCAGACCGACGTGATCATGGTGACGGCGGCACGGGACGTGTCGACCGTCCAAGCGGCGATGCGCCACGGTGCCCTGCAGTACCTGGTCAAACCGTTCGCCTTCGCGGGGCTGCGCGCCAAGCTGGTGGCGTACGCGGAGCTGCGGCGCACTCTCGACGGCGGTGGTGAGGCGGAGCAGGCGGAGGTCGACCGCATCTTCGGCGCGCTGTCGGCGCCGTCGGAGCCGGGGCTTCCCAAGGGACACTCGCCCACCACCGCCGAGCTCGTGCGCCAATGTCTGATGAAGGCCGACGGCGCCCTCTCGGCCCAGGAGATCGCCGAGCGGACCGGGGTGAGCCGGCAGACCGCTCAGCGCTATCTGAAGCTTCTGGAACGCACAGGGCGGGCCAGACTGACCCTCAAGTACGGCGACGCGGGCCGCCCGGAGCACCGCTACGAGTGGGCGACCCGCGTCTGAGGACCGCGAGCGCGCCTCCGCCTCCCGCACGGCAGCCGCTCCCGAACGGCACCCGCTCCTACGCGGCCCCCGCCCCGGTCAGCGACCGCACCTCCGTTTCGGCGTGCCTGGCCTCGTCCGGGACCTCCCGCGAGGTGACCGTGCCGAGCCAGCCCGCGACGAAGCCCAGCGGGATCGAGACCAGGCCGGGATTCCGCAGGGGGAAGTACTGGAAGTCGACGCCCGGGAACAGCGACTGCGGGCTGCCCGACACGACGGGGGACAGCAGCACGAGCACCACGGCCGGGGCGAGACCGCCGTAGACGGCCCACACGGCCCCCCGGGTGGTGAAGCCGCGCCAGAAAAGCGAGTAGAGCAGCACCGGAAGATTGGCGGACGCGGCGACCGCGAAGGCGAGACCCACCAGGAAGGCGACGTTGAGGTCTCGGGCGAGCAGGCCGAGGGCGATCGCGGCGGCGCCGATCCCGACGGCGGCGACACGGGCCACGGCGACCTCACTGCGCGGCTTGGCGTCGCGGCGCCGCAGGGACGCGTACAGGTCGTGTGCCACGGACGCCGAAGAGGCCAGGGTGATGCCGGCGACCACCGCGAGGATGGTGGCGAAGGCGACGGCGGCGACGACCGCGAACAGAACCGTCCCCCCGGCGGACCCCGCGCCGCCGCCCAGGTCGAGGGCGAGCAGCGGGACCGCCGTGTTCCCGGCGGCGTTCGAAGCGCGTACGGCATCCGGCCCGACCAGGGCGGCGGCACCGAATCCGAGCACGATCGTCATCAGGTAGAACCCGCCGATGAGGCCGATCGACCAGACGACGGACCGCCGTGCCGCCCGCGCGGTGGGCACGGTGTAGAAGCGGGACAGGATGTGCGGAAGCCCTGCCGTGCCCAGCACCAGGGCGAGCCCCAGGCTGATGAAGTCGAAGCGCGAGGTCCAGTCTCCGCCGTACGCGAGCCCGGGCGCCAGGAAGGCGTCGCCGTGACCGCTGCGCTCGGCCGCCGTGCGCAGCAGCCGGTCGACATCGCCGTGGAAGCGCACCAGGACGAGCGTGGTCAGCGCCACGGTGCCGCCCAGCAGCAGCACCGCCTTAACGATCTGGATCCAGGTGGTGGCCCGCATTCCGCCCAGCGACACATAGATCACCATGAGGGCGCCCACGCCTACGACGGTCCAGGTCCGCGCGGTCTCACCGGTGCCGCCGAGCAGCAGCGCGACCAGGCTGCCCGCGCCCACCATCTGCGCCACCAGGTACAGAACCGACACGGTGACCGAGGATGTTCCCGCCGCGATCCGTACCGGTCGCTCCCGCATCCGTGCCGCCACGACGTCGGCGAGGGTGAACCTCCCGCAGTTGCGCACCAGTTCGGCGACGAGGAACAGCACGACGAGCCAGGCCACCAGAAAGCCCACCGAGTACAGCATGCCGTCGTAGCCGTGGAGCGCGATGAGCCCCGAGATGCCGAGGAAGGAAGCGGCCGACATGTAGTCGCCGGCGATGGCGAAACCATTCTCCATCGGTGAGAAGAGGCGACCGCCCGCGTAGAACTCCTCCGGTGAGCCCTGCCGGTTACGGCTCACCCACGTGGTGATCGCCAGTGTGACGGCGACGAACGTGCCGAACAGCAGCAGCGCCAACGTCTGATGGTCGCCGGTCACGATGCACCGCCTCGCGCGCCGCGCGTCAGTTCCTGGGTGTCCCAGCGCAGTTCGAGTGCGGCCCGGTCCCTGCGCAGCCGGGCATGCCGGGTGTACGCCCAGGTGAGCAGGAACGTGCTGAGGAACTGCCCGAGCCCGGCGAGCATCGCCACGTTCACCGCCCCGGCCACCGGCCGGGCCATCAGCGTGGACATCGTGGTGGCGGCCACCACGTAGGCGAGATACCACACGAGGAAGGCGACCACCGCCGGCACCACGAACCCGCGGTACCGGCTGCGGACCTCCTGGAAGGCCGCGCTGCGCTGAACCTCCAGGTACACGTCGGCCGCGGCCCGGGGCGGCTCCACCGCCGGTTCCCGGCGCGGCGCCGGCCCCGGGACCTCCGCCCCGGCCGACTCTCCCCATCCGGAGGCGAGGGCGTTGTACCAGGGGTCGTCGTACGCCGGGCTCGGGGACGCCTCGGCCACGAACCGGTCCGGGGCGTCGCGGTGGCCGGCCGCGCCTTCCGAACCGCCTCTGGCACCTCGGAGGCGATCGTTGCTTGACTGCATGCCCAAGGATGGACAGAACGGGAAGATCCCTTACTCTTCTTCCCCTCGCATTTCACCCCTTCAGGTGACTGCGTCCCGCGCCGGCCACACGAGTCCCGCCCTGTGCGCGTAACGCACCGCCTCGGAGGTAACGCGCGGTCACGCGTCGATGCGCGACCGGTCCAGTGTCGCCGCCGAACTGGAGATGAACTCCTTGCGGGGAGCGACGTCGTTCCCCATCAGCAGGTCGAACACCTGCTCGGCGGAGTCCAGATCGGTGAGGTTGATCCGGCGCAGGGTGCGGCGCCGCGGGTCCATGGTCGTCTCCGCGAGCTGGTCGGCGTCCATCTCGCCCAGGCCCTTGTAGCGCTGGATGGAGTCCTTGTACCGGATGTTCTTGCTCTGGAGCTCCATGAGCGTGTCCCGCAGCTCCCGGTCCGAGTACGTGTACACGTACTTGTCCTGGCCCTTCTTGGGCTGGACGAGCTCGATGCGGTGCAGAGGCGGCACCGCGGCGAAGACCCGGCCGGCCTCCACCATGGGCCGCATGTAGCGGTGGAACAGGGTGAGGAGCAGGGTGCGGATGTGGGAGCCGTCCACATCGGCGTCGGTCATCATGATGATCTTGCCGTAGCGGGCCGCGTCGATGTCGAACGTACGGCCGGACCCGGCCCCTATGACCTGGATGATCGCGCCGCACTCGGCGTTCTTCAGCATGTCGGTCACGGACGACTTCTGGACGTTGAGGATCTTGCCCCGGATCGGCAGCAGCGCCTGGAACTCGGAGTTCCGGGCGAGCTTCGCCGTGCCCAGCGCGGAGTCGCCCTCGACGATGAACAGCTCGCTGCGGTCGACGTCGTCGCTGCGGCAGTCGGCGAGCTTCGCCGGCAGCGAGGAGGACTCCAGGGCCGTCTTGCGGCGCTGGGCGTCCTTGTGCTGACGGGCGGCGATGCGGGTGCGGGCCGCGGCGACGGCCTTCTCCATGACCACGCGGGCCTGCTGGGCGTCGTCGCGCTTGGTGGAGGTCAGGAACGCCTTGAGTTCCTTGGTGATGACGTTGTTCACGATCCGGCGGGCCGCCGAGGTGCCGAGGACCTCCTTGGTCTGGCCCTCGAACTGCGGCTCGGCGAGGCGGACCGTCACGACCGCCGTCAGCCCCTCGAGGGCATCGTCCTTGACGATGTCGTCCTCGGCTACGCGCAGCATCTTCTTGGTCCGCAGCACCTCGTTCATCGTCTTCGCCACCGCCTGCTCGAAGCCCGCGACGTGGGTGCCGCCCTTGGGCGTGGCGATGATGTTGACGAATGACTTGAGGGTGGTGTCGTAACCGGTGCCCCAGCGCATCGCGACGTCGACCCCGAGGTCACGGGTGACCTCGGTGGGTGTCATCTGACCGTGCTCGTCCAGGACCGGGACCGTCTCCTTGAAACCGCCGTTCCCGCTGAAGCGGAGGACGTCGCAGACGGGCCGGTCGCTGGCCAGGAACTCGCAGAACTCGCTGATGCCGCCGTCGAAGCGGAAGGACTCCTCGCCCTTGCTGCCGCCGTCTCCGAGACCGAACTCGTCGCGGACGACGATGGTCAGGCCGGGCACCAGGAAGGCGGTCTGGCGGGCCCGCTGGTGCAGGTTCTCCAGGGAGAGCTTGGCGTCCTTGAGGAAGATCTGGCGGTCGGCCCAGTACCGCACGCGCGTGCCGGTGCGGCTCTTGGGGATCTTCTTGCCCTTGCGCAGTCCGCTGCCGGCCTCGAACTTCGCGTCCGGGCCCGCTCCCGTGAAGGCGCCGGGAACGCCACGACGGAAGCTGATGGCGTTCGTGTTCCCGCTGCGGTCCACCTCGATGTCCAGGCGGGCGGACAGGGCGTTCACCACGGAGGCGCCGACGCCGTGCAGGCCGCCGGAGGCGGCGTACGAGCCGCCGCCGAACTTGCCGCCCGCGTGCAGCTTGGTCATGACGACCTCGACACCGGAGAGGCCGGTCTTGGGCTCGACGTCGACCGGGATGCCCCGGCCGTTGTCCCGGACCTCCACGGAGGCGTCGTCGTGCAGGATCACCTCGATGTGGTCGCAGTGACCACCGAGAGCCTCGTCGACGGAGTTGTCGATGATCTCCCACAGGCAGTGCATGAGACCACGGCTGTCGGTTGATCCGATGTACATGCCCGGACGCTTGCGTACGGCCTCGAGCCCCTCGAGGACGAGCAGGTGCCGCGCGGTGTAGTTGGATCCGTCCCGGTCTGCTCCTGCCAGCAGCGCAGTGGACGGCACGGATGTCTCGGCGGTCACGCGGTTCGCTCCTCGCTGAATTTCAGATGGGGCCCCGCTGGGTAAGGGCGCGGCTCGGTTCTCCGGTCAGAGGGTACCGAGGCCTGGTAGAGCCGTTGTAACGCCACCCTCGTCGAGAGCTCACCCTAGTCCAGCATCGCATGCCTGTTCGATCCCTCGATGGGGTGAAGTACACATCACGTTCCCTTCGAGGCATGAACCATTTAGGCTCCGGGCACGTCCTCTTGAACAAACCGGCAACCCGGCCGGCGGGACTGACACTGACCACAGCGCGAACCCGTACGACACAGAGACACGCAATACGGCACATTCGCCGCCAACCGGCAACAGCCGATCCCTCGGAAAG
>NZ_BAABCQ010000150.1:0-19352 GCF_039539045.1 Streptomyces marokkonensis | reverse complement strand
GGACGCCGCATCGTCGCCGCCGGACGGGCGGAGACACCGAACGCCTGTGGAGCGCCGGTAAGACGGGCACCCGTGCCCGCGCAGCGCGGTGAAGCAGGAAGCTCCCGGAAGGGTCACACGACCCAGGCCGGAATCCCTGGACTTCAAGCCAGGAAGCACGTCAAGTAGGCGTCATGACTGCGATCAGACTGCTCCTCGTCGACGACGACCCGCTGGTACGGGCCGGGCTGTCGTTCATGCTGGGCGGCGCCGACGACGTCGAGATCGTCGGCGAGGCCGCCGACGGCGACGAGGTCGAGGCCCTCGTCGACCGCACCCGCCCGGACGTCGTCCTCATGGACATCCGGATGCCGGTGGTGGACGGCCTGACCGCCACCGAGCGGCTGCGGGGCCGCCCGGACGCCCCGCAGGTCGTCGTGCTCACCACCTTCCACGCGGACGAGCAGGTGCTGCGTGCCCTGCGCGCCGGTGCCGCCGGGTTCGTCCTCAAGGACACCCCGCCCCCGGAGATCCTCGACGCGGTGCGCAGGGTCGCGGCCGGCGACCCCGTCCTGTCGCCCGCCGTGACCCGGCGGCTGATGGAGCACGCGGCCGACGCCGCCGCCGACACCAGACGCACACGCGCGCGTACGCGCATCGCCATCCTCAACGACCGTGAGCGTGAGGTCGCCGTCGCCGTCGGCCGGGGTATGGCCAACGCCGCCGTCGCGGCGGAACTCTTCATGAGCGTCGCCACCGTCAAGACGCACGTCTCCCGCGTCCTGGCCAAGCTCGACCTCAACAACCGGGTGCAGATCGCGCTGCTGGCGTACGACGCGGGACTTCTGGAGGAGTACGAGAAATAGGGGGGAGGCCGGGCACTGGCCGGCGGACGTACACGTTCAGCAGGAGCTCAGGAGCTCAGGAGCTCAGGAGCTCAGGGGGGCGGTCGGGGAGAGGGCGGCCCCGTCCCTCACCCCGTCGCGGGCGCCGGGGCGCCGGGGACCTCCGCCGGCCGCACCGCTCTGCGCTCGCGCCGGGAAATCTCACAGGCCTCGGCGATCCGCAGGGCCTGCAGCGCCTCGCGCCCGTCGCACGGATTGGCCCGCTCACCGCGCACCACCTCCACGAACGTGGCCAGCTCCGCCTCGTAGGCGGGCCCGAACCGCTCCACGAAGCCGGTCCACGGCTTGTCCGCGGCCGGCGGCCCGGTCGGCTCCGTCGAGGCGATCGGCGTACGGTCGTCCAGGCCCACGACGATCTGGTCCAGCTCCCCGGCCAGTTCCATGCGGACGTCGTACCCAGCGCCGTTCAGCCGCGTCGCCGTCACCGTGGCCAGCGTGCCGTCCTCCAGCGTGAGCAGCGCCGCGCCCGTGTCCACGTCGTCCGCCGCGCGGAACATCGCCGGTCCGGCGTCGGACCCGGCGGCGTACACGTCGGTGATCTCCCGGCCGGTCACCCAGCGCAGGACGTCGAAGTCGTGGATGAGCGTGTCCCGGTAGAGCCCGCCGGACTGCGGCAGGTACGCGGCCGGCGGCGGCGCCTGGTCGCTGGTCATGGCCCGGACGGTGTGCAGCCGACCGAGCCGCCCGGACCGTACCGCCTCACGGGCGCCCGTGTAGCCGGCGTCGAAGCGACGCTGGAACCCCATCTGCAGAATCGTCCCGGCGGCCTCCACCTCGGCGATCGCCTGCAGCGTGCCCGGCAGGTCCAGCGCGATGGGCTTCTCGCAGAACACCGGTAGACCCGAGCGCGCGGCCCGACCGATCAGTTCGGCGTGGGCCGGCGTCGCCGTGGTGATCACCACGGCGTCCACGCCCCACTGGAAGATCTCGTCCACTCCTGGTGCCGCCGTCTCGCCCAGCCGGTTGGCCAGGTCCTGGGCCCGCGCCAGGTCCGCGTCCGTGAGGATCAGGGATCCCACGTCGCGATGGCGGCTGAGCGTGTTGGCGTGAACGGTGCCGATGCGGCCCGTTCCGATGACCCCGATGCGCATGGAATCAAAGTGGGTCACAGCCCACGTGCTGTCAATGCGTATGTCCGGACAATCGAACTACACAACTTCCCGTCAACAGCCCACAGAGCTACGCTCGGCCCGTGCCGAAACCAGAAGTGGACCCCACCGTGTCGCTGGAGCTCAGCGTGGATCGCAGCAGCCCCGTGCCGCTGTACTTCCAGCTGTCGCAGCAGCTGGAGGCGGCGATCGAGCACGGCGCGCTGACCCCCGGCAGCCTGCTGGGCAACGAGATCGAGCTCGCCGCGCGGCTCGGCCTGTCCCGTCCCACGGTCCGACAGGCCATCCAGTCGCTCGTCGACAAGGGCCTGCTCGTGCGCCGCAGGGGGGTCGGCACCCAGGTGGTGCACAGCAAGGTCAAGCGCCCGCTCGAACTCAGCAGTCTCTACGACGACCTGGAGGCGGCGGGGCAGCGTCCGGCCACGAAGGTGCTGGTCAACACCGTCGTGCCCGCGACCGCCGAGGTCGCCGCCGCACTCGGCGTCGCCGAGGGAAGCGACGTGCACCGGGTGGAACGGCTGCGGCTGACGCACGGAGAGCCGATGGCGCATCTGTGCAACTACCTGCCGCCGGGTCTCTTCGACCTGGACACCGGGCAGCTGGAGGCCACCGGCCTGTACCGGCTGATGCGGGCCGCCGGGATCACCCTGCACAGCGCCCGCCAGTCCATCGGCGCCCGCGCCGCCACCCCCCACGAGGCCGAGCGGCTCGGCGAGGACGAGGGTGCCCCTCTGCTCACCATGGAACGCACGACGTTCGACGACACGGGACGCGCGGTCGAGTTCGGTGCGCACACCTACCGGCCGTCCCGCTACTCCTTCGAGTTCCAGCTCCTCGTACGGTCCTGACCGGGGCCGACCGGGGCCGACCGGGGCCGACCGGGGCCGACCGACGGCGCGGAGCGGCCCCGCGCCCGCCGCCCGGTACACGGCGCCTTTCGCCCTGCGAGTTCGTCGCAATGTCCGGACAATGTGACCGGCGCCTGCTCCCCGGCGCCGAGTGATCGTTCCCCATGTCGGACAATGGAGTGTTTGGGGTTTCGAGAACCCGGCCGGGGTTCCCGCGGTACCCCGGCACGCACAGCACGGCACAGCAAGAAGGGCACGGCCTCGTGGCACGGTTTCGGACCTGGGTAGGCATAGCGCTGGCAGGGGCACTGTCGGTGTCCCTGGCCGGCTGCAGCAGTACGGGCGGCAAGCGCGCCGAGGACGCCCGCAAGGCCGCGTCGGCCCAGGGGAAGGCGGCGGTGAACACGCCCCGCTGGACGTTCGCGATGATCACTCATTCAGGGGATGGCGACTCCTTCTGGGACATCGTCCAGAGCGGCGCCGAGCAGGCCGCGTTGAAGGACAACATCAACTTCCTGTACTCCCAGGACGACGAGGGCCAGCAGCAGGCGCAGCTCGTGAACGCGGCCATCGACAAGAAGGTCGACGGGATCATCGTCACCCTCGCCAAGCCGGCGGCCATGAAGTCCGCCCTGGCCCGGGCCCAGAAGGCGGGCATCCCCGTGATCACCGTGAACTCCGGCTCCGAGGAGTCCAAGGAGTTCGGCGCGCTGACCCACATCGGCCAGGACGAGACGATCGCCGGTGAGGCGGTCGGCGAGGAGCTGAACGAGCGAGGGCGCGAGCAGGCGGTCTGCGTACTGCACGAGCAGGGCAACGTCGGTCACGAGCAGCGCTGTGACGGCGTGGAGAAGAGCTTCGAGGGCAAGGTCGAGCGGCTCTACGTCAACGGCACCAGCATGCCGGACGTACAGTCCGCCCTCGAGGCCAAGCTCCAGACCGACAAGAGCGTCGACGCCGTGGTCACCCTCGGCGCTCCCTACGCCGCCACCGCGGTGAAGGCCAAGCAGGGGGCGGGCAGCAAGGCCGAGATCGACACCTTCGACCTCAACGCGAAGGTGGCCGCGGGGCTGGAGGACGGCACCCTCGGCTTCGCCGTCGACCAGCAGCCCTACCTCCAGGGCTACGAGGCGGTCGACCTGCTGTGGCTGTACAAGTACAACGCCGACGTCCTCGGTGGCGGCCGGCCGGTGCTGACCGGGCCGCAGGTCATCACCAAGGACGATGCCGCCGCGCTGGCCGACTACACGAGGCGGGGCACCCGATGAGCGCCGGTACGGACGCGGCAGCCGCCGGCCAAAGCGCTGACGAAAGGATTCTGCACGCCTCTCCGCTGCGGAAACTGCTGGGCCGCCCGGAGCTGGGCTCCGTGGTCGGCGCGATCGCGGTCTTCGTCTTCTTCGCGTTCTTCGCCGACAGCTTCCTGCGTGCCACGAGCCTCAGCACGGTGCTCTACGCCGCCTCGACGATCGGCATCATGGCCGTCCCCGTGGCGCTGCTGATGATCGGCGGCGAGTTCGACCTGTCCGCAGGCGTCATGGTCACCTCGTCGGCCCTGGTGTCGTCGATGTTCAGCTACCAGATGACCGCCAACGTCTGGGTCGGTGTCGGCGTCTCCCTGCTGGTCACCCTGGCGATCGGAGCCTTCAACGGCTTCATGCTCACCCGCACCAAGCTGCCCAGCTTCATCATCACGCTCGGCACCTTCCTGATGCTGACCGGCCTGAACCTGGGCTTCACCAAACTGATCGGCGGCACCGTCTCCACCAAGACGATCGCCGACATGGAGGGCTTCGGCTCCGCCCGTGAGGTCTTCGCCTCCACCCTCACCATCGGCGGTGTCGGCTTCAAGGTCACCATCCTGTGGTGGCTCGCCCTGGTCGCCGTCGCCAGCTGGATCCTGCTGCGCACCCGCGCCGGCAACTGGATCTTCGCCGTCGGCGGCAACCGGGACGCCGCCCGCGCGGTCGGCGTCCCGGTCAACAGGACGAAGATCGGCCTGTACATGGGAGTGGCCCTCGGCGCCTGGATCTCTGGCCAGCACCTGCTCTTCTCCTACGACGTCGTCCAGTCCGGCGAGGGCGTCGGCAACGAGCTCATCTACATCATCGCGGCCGTCATCGGGGGCTGTCTGATCACCGGCGGTTACGGCAGCGCCGTCGGCTCGGCGGTCGGCGCCCTCATCTTCGGCATGACCAGCAAGGGCATCGTCTTCGCCGAGTGGAACCCCGACTGGTTCAAGTTCTTCCTCGGAGCGATGCTGCTCCTCGCGACCCTGCTCAACGCCTGGGTCCGCAAGCGGGCGGAGGCCACCAAGTGACGCAGACCGAAAGCGGTACGCCGCGCAGTCGCACGGCGCTCGTCGAGCTGTCCGACGTCAGCAAGAACTACGGGAGCGTCCGTGCCCTGGAGGGGGTGTCGCTGGAGGTGCACGCGGGTGACATCACCTGTGTGCTCGGCGACAACGGCGCCGGCAAGTCGACGCTCATCAAGATCATTTCCGGCCTGCACCAGCATGACGGCGGGGCACTGAGCCTCGACGGCGAGGAGACCCGACTTTCCTCTCCGCGCGAGGCCCTGGACCGCGGCATCGCCACCGTCTACCAGGACCTGGCCGTCGTCCCCCTCATGCCGGTCTGGCGCAACTTCTTCCTCGGCTCCGAGCCGCGCAAGGGCGTCGCCCCGTTCAAACGCATGGACGTCGACCACATGCGCCGCACCACTCGCGCGGAACTCCTCCGCATGGGCATCGACCTGCGCGACGTCGACCAGCCCATCGGCACTCTCTCCGGCGGCGAGCGCCAGTGCGTGGCGATCGCCCGCGCGGTGCACTTCGGCGCGAAGGTACTGGTACTGGACGAGCCGACGGCGGCGCTGGGCGTGAAGCAGTCGGGCGTGGTCCTGAAGTACGTGGCGGCGGCACGGGACCAGGGGCTGGGTGTGGTCCTCATCACCCACAACCCGCACCACGCGTACCTGGTGGGCGACCGGTTCGTGCTGCTGAAGCGGGGCACGATGGTGGGCAACTACACCCGTGACGATGTCACCCTGGACGAGCTGACGACGCAGATGGCGGGCGGAACGGAGCTGGACGATCTACGCCACGAACTGCGACGCCGATAAGGGGCGCGGGGCTGTGCCGATCTGCGTCTCCGCCGCGTGGCCGCGACCAGCCACGACGTACCGGGACCCGGCAACGCGTCGTTCCACCCTCCCCGGTCCATTCGGCTCCCGGCGTGAGCGTGCGGCACAATCGCACCCGATGAGCACCTACCGCGACTTCACCGCCCCCATCGGCTCCCGCCGCGCCCCGGTCCTGCGCACCGTGGGTACGAGGGAACGCCGCTCGCACCTCACGGCACCCCGTGTGCCGACGGTCGGAATCGACATCGGCGGTACGAAAGTCATGGCGGGGGTCGTGGACGCCGACGGCAACATCCTGGAGAAGCTCCGCACGGAGACCCCCGACAAGTCCAAGAGTCCCAAGGTCGTCGAGGACACCATCGTCGAACTGGTCCTGGACCTCTCCGACCGGCACGACGTGCACGCCGTCGGCATCGGCGCGGCCGGCTGGGTCGACGCCGACCGCAACCGGGTGCTGTTCGCCCCCCACCTGTCCTGGCGAAACGAACCGCTGCGCGACCGCATCGCCGGCCGTCTCGCGGTCCCCGTCCTGGTGGACAACGACGCCAACACCGCCGCCTGGGCCGAGTGGCGCTTCGGCGCCGGCCGTGGCGAGGACCACCTCGTCATGATCACGCTCGGCACCGGCATCGGCGGCGCGATCCTGGAGGACGGCCAGGTCAAACGAGGCAAGTACGGGGTCGCCGGAGAGTTCGGCCACATGCAGGTCGTCCCCGGCGGCCACCGCTGCCCGTGCGGCAACCGCGGCTGCTGGGAGCAGTACAGCTCCGGGAACGCCCTGGTCAGGGAGGCCCGCGAGCTGGCCGCCGCCGACTCGCCGGTGGCGTACGGGATCATCGAGCACGTCAAGGGCAGCATCGGCGACATCACCGGCCCGATGATCACCGAGCTGGCCCGCGACGGCGACGCCATGTGCGTCGAGCTGCTCCAGGACATCGGGCAGTGGCTCGGTGTCGGCATCGCGAACCTCGCCGCGGCCCTCGACCCGTCCTGCTTCGTGATCGGCGGCGGGGTCAGCGCCGCCGACGACCTGCTGATCGGCCCCGCGCGCGACGCCTTCAAGCGCCAGCTCACCGGCCGCGGCTACCGACCCGAGGCGCGGATCGTCCGCGCCCAGCTCGGCCCCGAGGCCGGCATGGTGGGCGCCGCCGACCTGTCCCGGCTGGTCGCCCGCCGGTTCCGCCGCGCCAAGCGGCGCCGGGTCGAGCGGTACGAGCGCTACGAGCGGTACGCGGAGGCCCGCCGCACGTCCGGGGAGTCGCTGTGACGGATTCCCTGCCTCACCAGGCCGGGCCTCCGGAGGACCCCGGCCCCCCGGCGGAGGGCCGTCGGCGCATGATCCGCCGCCGGTCGCTCACCCTGCTCACCATCGTGCTGCTCATCGGCATCCCGGCCGGCTACCTCGTGATCTCCGCCAACCAGAGCCGCGACAGCGGCAGGGAGAAGGAGGCGAAGTACGCGGCTACCGGCATGACGGAGGGCTGGCCGTCCAAGCTGCAGCGCCGCATCTACGAGCTGCCCGTCCCGGTCCCGTCCGACGAGGTCGCGTACTACGAGACGAACAACTGGAAGACCAGCCGCCTCTACGTCCAGTTCGAGACCACCGGCGCCGGTCTGGACGCCTTTCTGGCGGGACTGGGCGTCGACCGGGACGCACTGGAGAAGGGCAGGATCGCCATCAGCGACCGTGCCCAGCAGATCACCGGCTGGGAGTTCGGCGGGTCCGGCGCCTGGTGGGGCCTCGTCAACGAGCAGCCGAACCCGGCGCCCACCCACGACGTCGTCGTGAACATGCACAACCCGGACTACCCGATGGTGTACGTCGTCTCACGCACGGTTCCCTGACCGCGCACGCACGCACGCACGCACGCGCGTAGGCCGTGCCCCGGCAGGCCGCCGGGGCCGATTGTCAGACCCCGCCCGTAGAGTCGAAGACATCTGATGCCACATGCGGGCGAGGGGGTGACAGGACGTATGAACGACATGGCCGTGGTGGGCCCGGTCGCCGCCGGACGAGCGGGGGAGCGGGGAGGGACGAGGCGGTCGGAGGGGCTCGTTCCGTCCGTCCCCGTCCGGCTCGCGGCGGTCTTCCTGCCCGCGCCGCTTCCGCGCGACGGGCGGATCGCCTTCTGGGACCCCGCGGACGGGCCCGTCACCGCGGTCGTCCCCGGGGACGGGGCCGCCGAAGACGGTGCCCGGCCCGCCGGGGTCACAGAGCTCACCGTCGTCCGGCGACACGGTGCCGGTGTGCGGCGCAGGACCACGCCCGCGCTGTCGTTGCCCCTTGGCGAGGCACTGCCCCTCCTGGTGAGCGCCCGGCACGACCCGGCCGCCCACCCGGCCACCGCGTGCTGGGGTGCCGCGGCCCTGCACGCCCTGCGGCTCACCGCACGCGGCCGACTGCTGCCCGGCCTGACGGCGACCGGTCACGACGCCTGGCGGGCCGGCCCACTGGAGCCCGACGACATCGCGCACCTGCGCGCGGTGGCCGCCGCACTGCCTCCGGAGGGTCACGCGGTCCCCCTGGAGGGCCTGGGCCCGATCCGGCTGCCGGAGCCGGAGGCACTCGTACGCGCCTTCCTGGACGCGGTCGCCGACACCCTGCCGCGCACCCCGGCCGCGCCCCACGCCTCGGGCCGGTCCTTCGCCGCACGCGCGGCCCAGCACCTGCCCGACGCACACGGCTGGGCGGCGGAGGTCGCCGCCGGCATGGACGCGGGCGTGCGGATCTCGCTCCGATTGGACCTGTCGGCGTACGACCTGTTCGACGGGCACGAAGCCACGGCCGGAGAAGGCGGCGGCAACGGCGGTGCGCGCAGTGCGGGGGCGGCGGTCGTCCAGGTGCACAGCCTCGCCGACCCCCTCCTGGTGGCCGACGCGGCGGACCTGTGGTCGGGGGCCGCCGACGCCGCGTTCGGTCCCCGCGCGCGCGTGGACGCCGCCCTCGCGGTGCGGCGCGCGACGCGGGTCTGGCCGCCGCTCGACCGGCTCACCGAGCAGGACGCGCCCGACGTCCTCAGCCTGTCCGAGGAGGAGGTCGTCGACCTGCTGGGCGTGGCGGCCGGCCGGCTCTCCGCCGCCGGCGTCGCCGTGCACTGGCCCCGCGACCTGGCCCAGGACCTCACCGCGACCGCGGTGGTCCGGACCGCGCCCGGCTCCTCGACCGACGGCACGGGCTTCTTCGAGAGCGAGGACCTCCTCCAGTTTCGCTGGCAGCTGGCGATCGGCGGCGACCCGCTCACCGAGGCCGAGATGGACACCCTGGCGGAGGCGCACCGCCCGGTCGTCCGGCTCCGCGACCGGTGGGTGCTGGTCGACCCGGCCCTCGTACACCGCGCCCGCAAGCGCGACCTCGGCCTGCTCGACCCGGTCGACGCCCTGTCCGTCGCCCTCACCGGCAGCGCCGAGGCCGACGGCGAGACGGTGGACGTGGTGCCGGTCGGCGCGCTGGCCGCCCTGCGCGACCGCCTCACAGCCGGTGTCCGCCCCGCCGAACCGCCGCCCGGCCTGCACGCCACCCTCCGGGACTACCAGCTGCGCGGCCTGGCCTGGCTCGACCTCATGACCTCCCTCGGCCTCGGCGGCTGCCTCGCCGACGACATGGGCCTCGGCAAGACGGTCACCGTCATCGCCCTGCACCTCAAACGGGCGCGCACCGAACCGACCCTGGTGGTCTGCCCCGCCTCCCTGCTGGGCAACTGGCAGCGGGAGATCACCCGGTTCGCGCCCGGCGCCCCCGTCCGCCGCTTCCACGGCCCCGATCGCACCCTGGACGGCCTGACCGGCGGTTTCGTCCTCACCACGTACGGCACGATGCGCTCCGCCGCGGCCACACTGGCCGAGCACCACTGGGGCATGGTCGTCGCGGACGAGGCGCAGCACGTCAAGAACCCGTACTCGGCGACGGCGAAGGCCCTGCGCACCATCCCGTCCCCCGCGCGCGTGGCGCTGACCGGCACGCCGGTGGAGAACAACCTCTCCGAGCTGTGGGCACTGCTCGACTGGACCACCCCGGGGCTCCTCGGCCCCCTCAAGTCCTTCCGCGCCCGGCACGCGCGCGCGGTGGAGAACGGCGAGGACGAGGAGGCGGTGGAGCGCCTCGCCAGTCTGATCCGCCCCTTCCTGCTGCGCCGCAAGAAGTCCGATCCGGGTATCGTCCCGGAGCTGCCGCCGAAGACGGAGACGGATCACCCCGTCCCGCTCACCCGTGAACAGGCCGCGCTGTACGAGGCGGTGGTGCGCGAGTCGATGCTCGCCATCGAGTCGGCCGAGGGCATGGGCCGCCGAGGCCTGGTGCTCAAGCTCCTGACCTCGCTGAAGCAGATCTGCGACCACCCCGCGTTGTTCCTGAAGGAGGAGCACTCGCCGGGCGGCGCCGACCGGCTCACTGCCCGCTCCGGCAAACTCGCCCTGTTGGACGAGCTGTTGGACACGCTGCTCGCGGAAGACGGTTCGGCCCTCGTCTTCACGCAGTACGTCGGCATGGCCCGGCTCATCACCGCCCATCTGACCGCCCGCGCGGTCCCGGTCGATTTGCTGCACGGCGGTACGCCGGTGCCGGAACGCGAGAACATGGTGGACCGTTTCCAGAGCGGGGCCACGCCCGTCCTCGTCCTGTCCCTGAAGGCCGCCGGCACCGGTCTGAACCTCACCCGCGCGGGCCACGTCGTGCACTTCGACCGCTGGTGGAACCCGGCCGTCGAGGAACAGGCCACCGACCGGGCCTACCGCATCGGCCAGACCCAGCCGGTCCAGGTCCACCGCCTCATCACCGAGGGCACGGTCGAGGACCGCATCGCCGAGATGCTCCAGTCCAAGCGGGCCCTGGCCGACGCGGTCCTCGGCTCCGGCGAGGCGGCCCTCACCGAACTGACCGCCCGTGAACTGTCCGACCTGGTGTCCCTGCGGAGGCCGTCATGACTCCCCGGCCCGCCGACGAGGCCCGGCGCGCCCTGCGCGAGGCTCGTGAGCGCGGTGAGGGGGCGGCGCCGGGCCCCACCGCCGGTGCCGACGTCCATGCCGGGTCCACGGACCGCGAGCCGGCGCGGGAACACGGACGGGATCTGAGCCGGGACCACGAGCGGACCGAGGACCACGAGCGGACCGAGGACGCCGACCGGGCCGAGGACGCCGACCGGGCCGAGGACGCCGACCGGGCCGAGAGGCAGGGCCGCGGCCACGACAGGACCGAGGGGCAGGGCCGGGGCCACGACCGGACCGAGGCGCAGGGTCGGACCGAGGACGCGCACCGGGCCGAGGGGCGGGGCCGGGTCCCGGACCGTGGGCGGAAGAAGCCGGAGGAGCGCCCCGGGGATGTCGCACGCGCGGCGCTGCGCAGCGCGCGGACCGCACGGCACGTGGGCGCGGACGGAGGCCCCGGCGGCACGGACGGGGAGAGCGGAAGCCCTCGAGGCGCGAAAGGGGCGAAACGGGACTCGTCCGCGGCCGCCGTCGCGGACCCTTTCGGGGGCGTGACCGCGTACGGCCCGCCGGGCGCACCCGGCACTCCGCGCGGCGAAGCGGACCTGTCCGCAGCGGGGATTCGGCCTGCCGGGCCGACCGCTCCCGACGGAACAACAGCCTCTGCCCGGGCGAACCACTCCGACGAGGCGGCGGTACCTTCCGTGGATCCGACGTCCCCACCCGGTGGGGCGAGCGTCCCCGACCCGGCCCACCTTCCTGCCGACGCGACCCCCGCGGCCCGCCCCGGCCCCGCGGATGGGGGCGACGGACGACCGGCGGACGTGGCGCGTGAGGCGTTGCGGGCGGCTCGTCGGCAGGCGAAGTCGGACACCGCGGTCAACGGCACGGCGAACACACGGCGACTGTCCCGCTCGGCCGGTCGGCCGCAGGGGGCCGTCGGCGGTCCGCGCACCGCCGACGCCCGCGCCCTGGCCGTGCGCGACTTCGTCGCGGGCGCGTTCCGGCTGCCGCCGGAGACGGATCCGGCCGGGGACCCACTGTCCGTCGCGGATCCCGTCGCAGATCCCACCGGTGGACCCGCAGGTGGCGGCTCCGCCAAGAGCCCGGCGGCTCCCCACCCGCACCCGGCCCCGTCGGGCTCGTACGACACCCCCGGATCTCCCACGTCCGCCGCCGACGAGCCGTGGCCCTCACCCGCATCGTCACAGGAGCCACCGCCTCCACCGACCCCACGGCCGCAGGAGCCGCACCCGGTGGCGCACGGCCAGGCCTTCTCCACACCGCCCGCGGAGCCCCGTACGCCCCGCTCGATGGCGGCCCCGGGCCGCGACGGCGAGCTCCGTCGTACCTTCCCCGCCCTCCCGCCCCGGGCGACGGCGGACGCGGGCCTCGCCGGCACGTGGTGGGGGAACGCGTGGGTGACCGCGTTGGAAGAGGGCGCCCTGGACGCCGCGCGGCTCGCCAGAGGGCGTGGATACGCCGAACGGGGACACGTCGACGCCGTCACCGTGACGCCCGGCCTGGTCCTCGCCTATGTACAGGGCAGCCGGCCCCGGCCGTACCGCGTGCAGGTGCGGCTGCGCACGCTGGACGACGCCGACTGGGAGCGGTTCCTGGACACCGCCGTGGAGAGGCCCGGGCACATCGCTGCCCTCCTCGACAAGGAGCTGCCCCACTCCCTGGCCGACTGCGGCGTCCCTCTGCTCCCCGGCCCCGGCGACCTCGCTCCGCAGTGCAGCTGCCCCGACTCCGGACATCCCTGCAAGCACGCCGCCGCCCTCTGCTACCAGACGGCACGGCTGCTCGACGCCGACCCCTTCGTCCTGCTCCTGCTCCGCGGCCGGGGCGAACGCGAGCTGCTCGACGCCCTGTCCCGGCTGAACGCCGCCCGCGCGGCCCGCGCCGCCCAGGACCGCGGACCGGCCTCCCTGCCCGGTGTCCGAGCGGGCGAGGCCCTGAGCGCGCGTGCCCTGCCGTCCCTCCCGGCGCCGCTGCCCGCGCCCCCGCATCCCGAACAGCCCCCGGCCTACCCGGCGGCACCGGGCGGCCCCGACCCCTTCGCGCTGGACCAGCTGGCCACCGACGCCGCCGCCCGCGCCCACACTCTGCTCACCACGGGCCGCGACCCGGTCGGGGGGCTGACGCTGTGGCAGGATGCCGTCCGCCTCGCCGCGGCCCGCCCCGGCTCCGGCCTCACCGCCGGCACCCGGGCGCTCTACGCGTCCCTCGCCAAGGCCGCCGGCCGCGATACGGCGGAGCTGGCGCGCGCCGTGGCCGCCTGGCGGCAGGGCGGTCCGGAGGGACTCGACGTCCTGGAGGAGCCCTGGGACCCGCCGGCCGGGCGCTTCGACCGGGCCCGCCCGCTGCTGCTCGCCGCCGACCTCCCCGCCTTCCGTCCTTGGCGCAACCGCCTCACCCACCCCCGGGGCCATGTCCAGCTCAGGCTCGGCCGGGCGGGGCTCTGGTACGCGTACGAGTCGGAACCCGGCCGCGACGACTGGTGGCCGCGCGGCACCCCCGACCTCGATCCGGTCGGTGCCCTGACGGGCCTCGGCACGCCGGGCGACATCTGACCGGCGGACCATTGCCGGGAGCCCGGCCCCCCGGAGGCCCGGAGACCCACAACCGGCGGCCGCGGGGATTCGGTCAGGGCCCGGTTTCGGTGACGGCGGCGAGCCCCAGTTCGCCGAACGGTATCTGCGGATTCGAGGACCGGTAGTTCAGGGTCGGGACGAGTTCCCGCTCTTTGATGCAGAGAATGACCTTGATGAGAGCACCCAGAGCCGACGCTTCCAAGGGGTCGCCGACCCGGGTTCCCGATCCGTGGACTCGGGCGCCGACGGGACGGGCGCGCGCGGGCCGGCGTCCGGTCACCGGGAAGCGGCCGGAACCCGGTGCCGTGTCGGTTCCTCCGCGGTCTTCTCGGCCGGCTGCGCCTTGGTGAGTGTGCAGACGCCGTCCGCACACTCACGCTCCAGACGGCCCCGGGAGATGGTCTGCATCAGACCGACCATCCAGCAGGTGGGGCAGCCGCGGAAGGCGATCAGGGCCAACGGCGCCGCCAGCAGGGCGGCCGGGCCGACCACGGGCACCAGGGCGATCGAGCCGACGATCACACCGATTCCGATGACACCGCGCGCCAGATGGCGCGGGACGGACTTGCTGGAGAAGTCCTGCCCGGACGTCGCGGTTTCTGGGGTGGCCCGGCCCTTCGTGTGCTGCGCGGGTTTCATGGTGTTCACGGTCGTCGGTCTCCTCCGGCTGGTCGGTCGATGGCTTGATCGGGTGCATGGTCGGTCACCGCAAGTGAGTGACGCAGTGCCGCACGCGCTCTGTGCAGCCGCGACTTCATCGCGGCGTTGCTCAGACCGAGTGAGCGGGCAACAGTTCTGCCGGGCAGCCCCTGTACGTCCCGCATGATCAGGACCTGCCGCTGGTCACGGGGAAGGGCGCTGACCGCGGTCGCGATCCGCTCCACCTCCAGACTGTGCAGCACCTCGTCCTCGGCGGACGGTTCCGGTTCGGCCGGCGCCTCGTTGGTCCACGAGACGAGCAGCCGTACCTGCCGGAGGCATTCGTTGCGCACGATGCGGAACATCCATGAAGCGAGCGCGCCGGTGGCCCGCAGGGTACCGATCTTCCGGTACAGGATGATCAGCGCCTCCTGCGCGGCGTCCTCCGCGTCCTGCGGCGAGGCGCACAGCGAGATGGCGAACTTGCGCACATGAGGCTGCGATTCCATGACGACGGTGGTGAGTGAAGTGACGTCACCGTCCTGAGCGGCCTTGATCAGTCGCTCGTCCGGCCAGGAGAAGCGTTGGTTCATGTGCTACTCATACCCGTGCGGCGCCCCGCGCGCAGGCGTTGGTCAGCCTCGGCTCTTGTAGCGCCGCATCAGGTGCCAGCTGCACGCGCCCACGAGCAGGGCTCCGATCACTACGAGGCCAGTGACCATCATTGGTGCTCCTCCTGGTTCTGTCGGCCCGTTCGGCCGGTACACAGACAAGAGGAGGGAAGGTCCGGAAAGGATTCACCTTCCGCCGAAGTTTTTTCCGGACCGTGCGTGACCCCGCTCGTGGTGGCGGTGGCGGTGGCGGTGGCGGCGGTGACGAGGCACGAAGGGCCCGACACGTGGTCGGGCCCTCGTACGCGTCGAGCTCTCGTACGCGTCAGACCACGGCGGGGATCGAGCGGCCCGCCCAGTCCGGCGCCGGTTCGGTCAGTTCCGTGAAGCGGTGCCGGACCGAGACCGGGAACTCGGTGGCCCGGCCCGCCTGCTGGTCGACGTGGACCGCGAGCAGTTCGGTCGTCGCCACAGGGGTCGCGTCGGGCGTCGGTTCCGACTCCGGTTCGGACACCACGTACATCTCGTGCACGAAGCGCGCCTTGCGCGCCGCTGCTCCCAGAACGCGTGAACGGACGGTCAGATGGGCGGCCTCGGGCACGTCCCGGAGGAAGCGGATGTGCGACTCGACCGTGTAGAGGGAGCAGCCCGTGGACTCGCGGTAGCCGGAGCCCAGGCCTGTCCCGATCATCAGCGCGTCCGTGGCGTGACCGAAGACGAGGACGTAGAAGGCCTCGCTCATATGGCCGTTGTAGTCGATCCACTCCGGGCGGACCGTGCTGTGGAACAGAGGGAGCCTCGTCATCGGGAGCCCTCCTCGCGACCCAGGCGACCGGTGGCGCGCAGTACTTCGATGACACCCCGGTCGCGTTCGGCCACCAGGTCCGCCATGGAACGGCCGTCCGCCGCCTCGTCGCAGCCCGCGACCACGGCGTCGTACAGCTCCTTGTCCAGCTCCGGCGCTTCGAGGCGCGTCCACGGCGACTTCAGGGACGGGCCGAAGTGGTCCAGCATGTGCGCCATGCCACCCTCGCCGCCCGCGAGCGCGAACGTCAGCATCGGCCCCATCACCGCCCAGCGCAGTCCGGGACCCTCGGTGATCGACAGGTCGATGTCCCGGACCGTCGCCTCGCCGCTCGCGACCATGTGCAGCGCTTCACGCCACAGGGCCTCCTGAAGGCGGTTCGCGATGAAGCCCGGTACCTCGTTGTCCATCGTGATGACGGACTTGCCCGCGACCTCGTAGAAGCGGGAGGCCCAGGCGACCGCCGTCGCGTCGGTGCGCCTGCCGCCGACGACCTCGACGAGCGGGATGAGATAGGGCGGGTTGAACGGGTGGCCGACGACCAGGCGCGACGGGTTGGCGGCCGTCGTCTGCATGTCGGTCATCGGATAGCCGGAGGTGGAGGAGGCGATGACGACGCCGGGCGGTGTCGCCGTGTCCAGGCGGGCCAGCAGGTCGCGCTTGAGGTCGAGCTTCTCGGGCGCGCTCTCCTGGACGAACTCGGCGTCCGCCACGGCTTGTTCGAGAGTGTCGGTCACGGTGAGCCGGTCGGTCGACGCGCCCTCGGCGAGGCCGAGCAGGGTGAGCGCCGGCCACGCGGCGTCGACCAGGCGGCGCAGCTTCCGTCCGGCGTCGGGCGCCGGGTCCCAGGCGGTCACGTCGTAGCCGCGCGCCAGGAAGTGGGCGACCCAGCCGCCCCCGATGACTCCGGCGCCGACGCAGGCGACCCGGCGGACGTTCTCCGGTGGGGTGATCCCCGACGATGCCGTCATCGGTGACACAGCCTTGGGTGACGCAGTGCTGGGTGACCCCGTCTTCGGTGTCGTCGGCTCGGGCGCGGTCGGCTCGGGTGAGGTCATGAGAGGGATCCTTCGTCGTCGCTGCGGGCTACTTGCGCGGCTTGAGGCCGAGAGTGGCGCGGGCCTCGTCCGCTGTCGCGACGCGTGCGCCGATCGACTCGGTGAGGGTCACGGCCCGCTCGACGAGCTGGGCGTTGGTCGCCTTGTTGCCCTTGCCGAGGTACAGGTTGTCCTCCAGGCCCACACGGACGTGGCCGCCGAGCAGGATCGACTGCGCGACCCACGGCATCTGCATCCGCCCGAGCGCGAAGCTCGCCCAACGCGCTCCGTCCGGCAGCATGTTGACCATCGACTGGAGCACTCCGGGATCCGCCGGCGCGCCCCACGGGACGCCCATGCACAGCTGGAACACGGTCGGATCGTCGAGCAGGCCTTCCGCGAGCAGCTGCTTGGCGAACCAGAGCTGACCCGTGTCGAAGATCTCCAGCTCGGGCCGCACGCCCAGTTCCTGGATGCGCCGCGCGCCCGCGCGAAGCATGTCGGGCGTCGAGACGTAAAGGTTCGAGCCGTCGCCGAAGTTGAGCGAGCCGCAGTCCAGCGTGCAGATGTCGGGAAGCAGGTCCTCGACGTGTGGAAGGCGCTCCAGACCGCTGACGAGGTCGGTGCCGGGGAGGTGGGTGAGCGGGTCGTCCGGGTCGATGACCAGGTCGCCGCCCATGCCGGCGGTGAGGTTGATGACGACGTCGGTGCCGGTCTCCTTGACGCGCTCGACCACCTCCCGGTACAGCTTCGGGTCGCGGGACGGATCGCCGGTCTCCGGGTCGCGTACGTGGATGTGGACGACGGCCGCTCCGGCGGCGGCCGCCTCCACGGCGTTCCGCGCTATCTGCTCCGGGGTGACGGGGACGTGGGGGCTCTTGCGGACGGTGTCGCCGGCGCCTGTGAGCGCGCAGGTGATGATGACGTTCTCGGTCACGGGCATGCGGGGGCCTCCCGGAATCTTGCCGCTCCGGCGATGGCGGAGCGGGGGCGGGGCAGGGGTGGGGTTCTGGTGATTTCTGGCTACGGGGCCAGGATCGTGTGGGTGACGTGGGTGGTCAGCGCCGCGTGCATCGCGTCCGCGGCGCCGGCGGACGACGGCCCGCTCACCGAGAGGACGTGTGTCGCCAGGCCGTCGATCAGAGCGGTCAGCGTCAGTGCCGCGGCCTGCGGATCGATCCCGGCGCGGAACACGCCCTGTCCGATCCCTCGGCGTACGACGTCGGCGACTGTGTCCCGCCACTGCCGGTAGTACTCGGAGTGCAGTCGGCCCACCGTCGTGGAGCGTGCGGCCTCGGCCCACAGGTCGAGCCACACCGCCCACTGGCGGCGCTGCTGCGCGGTGCGCGGCGTCTGCAGTGCGATGAGCTGGCGAAGTTCCGCCGCCGCGTCGTCCGCCTCGGCGAGACGGGCGGCACGGTGTGCGGTGTCCTCGTCCATGCACCAGCGCACGGCCGCCTCCAGGAGCTCGGCGCGGCCCGGGAAGTGGTAGTGGATCGCGGCGCTGCTGGTGGCGCAGGCGCGGGCGATGTCGGCGACCCGCACCGCGTGGAAGCCGTGCTCCGCGATCAGCCGGACCGTCTCGCGGACGATTTGCAGCGGTCGCCCGCCCTCGATGTCGGCGATCGGCGCGGCGTCCTTCTCGCGGGGCCGGGTGCCGAGCAGCAGGCCCACGTCGACCCGCCCCTCGTCGGCGATCCGTGCCAGTTCCGCGGCCGTGAAGCGGCGGGTGCCGCTCAGCGAACGCGAGAGTTTGGACGGATCCATGACGACACGGCGTGCGAACTCGCGCTGGCTCACGCCCGCGGCCGCGATGACCTCGCGGACGCGGGTGGCGGTGTCGGCGTTCGGCGCACCTTCGAGTGCATCGTCGGTTTCCACAGGCACGACCTTAGAAGCGTGTTGCGAAAAACGCAACAGCCTTGAGAGAGAACACGCTGGTGAACGCAGTGATTGAGATCCTGACTGGTGCGCCGGTCAGAAGTGCCACGTCCAGTGACTCGATCACCTTGGTGCCTGCCGACACGGCGGGGTGCTTCACGCCGGCTGCCAGATCCGGGACAGTGCCGTCGGGGTGAGTACCTGGTCGGGCGGGCCCTGCCCGACCAGCCGTCCGTCACTGAGGAGCATGCAGGCGTCGGCCGAGCGGGCGGCCTCCAGGTCGTGCGTGGCCTGGACGACGGTCGTGCCGTCGGCGACCAGCTCGGTCAGCAGCGATGTGATCCGCTCCCGGGCCTCGGGGTCCAGTCCGGTGGTCGGCTCGTCCAGGAGCAGGAGGTCGGACTGCTGGGCGAGGCCCTGGGCGATGAGGACGCGCTGACGTTGCCCACCGGACAACTCGCCCAGCTGGCGGGCGGCGAGGTCGGCGACGCCCAGGCGTTCCATGGAGGAGTCGACCACGGTCCGGTCCTGCCGGGTCAGTCGCTGCCGCAGCCCTCGCTCTTCCCAACGAGCCATCTCCACGGTCTGCCGTGCCGTGAGGGGCAGTGCGTCGCCGACGGCGCCGCGCTGCGGGACGAAGGCCGGCGGCCGGCCTTGCGCGTACCGGAGCTGACCGGATGTGGCGTCGATCACGCCGGCGAGGACACCGAGCAGCGTGGACTTCCCGCTGCCGTTGGGGCCGATCAACGCCGTCATGGCCAAGGCCGGGATGTGCGAGCTGAGTTGGCGGAGCACTGGACGGCCGGGATAGCCCGCGTCCAGGCCGTCGAACCGGACGCGCTCGTTCCTCGGTTCGTCGCCGGACGGCGCCGGTGGG
>NZ_BAABCQ010000149.1:0-19546 GCF_039539045.1 Streptomyces marokkonensis | reverse complement strand
ATTCACGTAAGCAACTCCTTGGCTCACAGAACGACATGGCTACGATCCGACTTCTTTTTATGGCGCGATGACCGTTTTTATTTGCCTGTAGCAACCAACCGATCCTATGGTTGCCCTAAGCAACAAATAACGGGAGGTGCGCATGGCCGAGAAGGCTCAGTACGAGGAGCTGATCCGCCAGTTCAGCGCCTTCGGCGCCGTGAAGCGGGAGATGGGGCGGCTGCTGCCGCCCGACTGTCCGAGCGGTTCCGTCGCCGTGCTGACGCTGCTCGGCCGCCACGGGGACATGCGCATGAGCAAGCTCGCGGAGCTGCTCGCCGTGGACATGTCGGTGACCAGCCGCCACGTCGCCCACGTCGCCGAGCGGGGCTGGATCGAACGGTCACCCGACCCCGCGGACAAGCGCTCGCGCATCCTGCGCCTGACGCTCGACGGCCAGGGCCGGCTCGACGACATCGCCGAACGGACCAGCCAGATGCTCGCCCACCGGCTGAGCGACTGGTCCGACGACGAGGTCGGCCAGCTGTCCCGGCTCATGGCCCGCCTCAGGGCCAGCTTCGACGACTGCCGGGGACCCGCTCCCCGGCCACCCGCACCGTCCGGGGACGAACAGTCCACCCGTACACCCGCGACCACCACGTAAGTAAAGGAAGTCCATGGCAACGACCACACCAGCCGGTGTGCGGGCTCATGCCAAGCACGGGGGAGGCTCCAACGGAGACGCTCCGATGACGCACCGGCAGATCATGGAAGCGCTGTCCGGGCTGCTGCTCGGCATGTTCTGCGCCATCCTGTCCTCGACCATCGTCACCAACGCCCTGCCCGAGATCATCGGTGACCTCGGTGGCGGCCAGAGCGCCTACACCTGGGTCGTCACGGCGTCGCTGCTGACGATGACCGCCTCCACCCCCCTGTGGGGCAAGCTCGCGGACCTGGTCAGCAAGAAGGCCCTGGTCCAGATAGCCCTGATCGTCTTCGTCATCGGCTCCGTAGTGGCCGGTCTGGCGCAGAACCCCGGGATGCTGATCACCGCGCGAGGCATCCAGGGCCTGGGCGCCGGCGGTCTGTCCGCCCTGGCGCAGATCATCATGGCCGCGATGATCTCCCCGCGTGAGCGCGGGCGCTACTCCGGCTACCTGGGCGCGACCTTCGCCGTCGCGACCGTCGGCGGTCCGCTGCTCGGTGGTGTCATCACCGACACCAGCTGGCTCGGCTGGCGCTGGTGCCTCTACGTCGGCGTGCCCTTCGCGATCATCGCGCTGATCGTGCTGCAGAAGACGCTGAACCTGCCCGTGGTCAAGCGGAAGGTCAAGGTCGACTGGGCCGGCGCCTTCTTCGTCACCGCGGCCGTCAGCCTGCTGCTCGTCTGGGTGACCTTCGCCGACGACAAGTACTCCTGGATGTCCTGGCAGACCGGCGCCATGGTCGGCGGCGCGATCGTGCTGACGCTGATCTTCCTCTTCGTCGAGTCGAAGGCCAGCGAGCCGATCATCCCGCTGCGTCTGTTCAAGAACCGCACCATCACGCTGGCCTCGCTGGCCTCGCTGTTCGTCGGTATCGCGATGTTCGCGGGCACCGTCTACTTCAGCCAGTACTTCCAGCTGGCCCGGGGCAAGTCCCCGACCATGTCGGGCGTCATGACCATCCCGATGATCGGCGGCCTGTTCATCTCGTCGACGGTCTCCGGAATCATCATCACCAAGACCGGCCAGTGGAAGCGCTGGCTGCTGGCCGGCGGCGTCCTGCTGACGGCGGGTCTGGGCCTGCTCAGCACCATGCGGTACGACACCCCGTACTGGCACATCGGCATCTTCATGGCGCTGATGGGCCTCGGCGTCGGCATGATGATGCAGAACCTCGTCCTGTGCACGCAGAACCAGGTGGCCCCGAGCGACCTGGGCGCGGCCTCCTCCGTCGTGACCTTCTTCCGGTCCCTCGGCGGCGCGGTGGGCGTCTCGGTGCTCGGCTCCGTGATGTCGAGCCGGATCAGCCACTACGCCACCGACTCCATCGGGCAGCTCAAGCCCGAGGACCGGGCGGCGGCCGGCCAGGCCATGGGCTCCGGGCAGATCCCCGACATGGGCCTGCTGCCCGCGCCCATCCGCACCTGGCTGGAGAGCGCGTACGGGCACGGCATCGCCGACATCTTCCTGTACGTCGCGCCGGTCGCCCTGCTCGGCTTCCTGGTGACGCTGTTCATCAAGGAGGTGCCGCTGCGCACCTCGGGCGCCCTGGCCCAGGCCGCCGAGGCCACCGCCGAGACCGCCTCCCCGGCCGCCCCGGCCCCGGCCGAGGCCACCCGGGTCGCTCCGGAGCCGGTCCCGGCCGGTGCGACGGCGGCCGCGTCGGCGGCACCTTCGGCCGGCTCGGCCACCTCGGCCATGTCGGCCGCCCCGGTCTCCGACCCGGGTCTGCGGCCCGACGACACCCAGCGGCTCGCCGCCGTCGCCACGGCGACCGGCTCCGGTGCGCAGGAGGCGCCCGTCTCCGGTGGCATCGCGGTCCGCGGCTTCGTCCGCGGCGCCGAGTCCGCGCCGGTCCCGCAGGCCGCCGTCACGCTGATCTCGCTGGCGGGCCGGCAGCTGGGCCGGTCGGTCGCCCAGGGCGACGGCTCGTACGCGGTCGACGTGCCGGGCGCGGGATCGTACGTCCTGATCGCCTCCGCCGACGGCTTCCAGCCGCAGGCCTCGACGATCGTCGTGAACGACGAGCCGATCGCGTACGACGTCCTGCTCAGCGGTACCAGCGGGCTGACCGGCCTGGTCCGGGCCGTGGAGAACGGGCTGCCGGTCAAGGACGCGATGGTGATCGTGACCGACGTGCGCGGGGACCTGCTGGCCACCGCCGCCACCGGTGAGGCGGGCGAGTTCTCCTTCGCCGAGCTGGTGCCGGGCACGGTGACCGTCGCGGTGAACGCCGCGGGCTACCGGCCGCGCGCCCTGCCCCTCGAGGTGGGCGGCACCGGCGTCACCCGGGTCGAGGTCGACCTGCAGGCCGGGGCGCAGCTCCAGGGCGTCGTGCGGGCACCGCACGGTCCGCTGGCCGACGCCCGCGTCACGCTGGTCGACGCGGCGGGCAACGTGGTCGGCACGGCCACCACCGGGGCGGACGGGGCGTACGCCTTCACCGACCTGGACGCCGGTGAGTACACCGTCATCGCGACCGGCTACCCGCCGGTGGCGACGGCCCTCACGGTCACCGGCCCCGGTGCCGACGGCCACGACATCGAGCTCGCCCACCCGGGCGAGTAGCCAGACCCCGGCCCGTGGTGGCGTGCGCGCTCTGAGCGGAGGTGCGCCCGCCCACCACGGGCCGGCCTCTTCACGGCCTTCTCCACGAACTTCTCTACGACCTTCTCTAGACCTTCTTCACGACCACTTTCTGAGCCTTTGCAGGGAGAAAACGGGATGGGACTGACCGCGAGGATCCGAACGCGGGACGGATGGGCCGTGTCGCACGCGGTCGTCACGGTGACCGACATGACCGGCACGCAGGTGCTGCGCGCCGAGGCGGACACCGAGGGCGCCGTGCGGGACACCACCGTGCTGACGCCGGGGGCGTACACCGTCATCGTCACGGCCGTCGGGTACGCGCCCGCCGCCTCCAGCGCGATCGTCACCGCGAGCGGCCGGGCCGAGGTCGGCACCGTGACGCTGGCCCGCCAGGGCGGCACCGAGCTGCCGCCGCCGGGGCCGTGGACCGTCGACCCCGCGCACTCCAGCGTGGCCGCCGTCGCCCAGCACCTGGGCATCTCCAGCGTGCACGGCCGGTTCACGGACTTCACCGGCACGGTCGAGATCGCGCCGGACGACGTCACCAAGTCCCGGGTGGAGGCGGTGATCCGGGCGGCCTCCGTCGACACCGGCAACGGCATGCGCGACACCCACCTGCGCTCCGCCGACTTCCTGGACGTCGAGCGGTACCCGGAGATCACCTACCGCTCCACGGGCGTGGCACAGGCCGGACAGGACCGCTGGACGGTCCACGGCGAGCTGGGCCTGCACGGCGTCGTCCGCCCGGTCGACCTCGACCTGGCCTACCTCGGCACCGGCGCCGACCCCTGGGGCGGCACCCGGGCGGCGTTCCGCGCGACGACGGAACTGCGCCGCGAGGACTTCGCCATGAACTACAACCAGGTCCTCCAGGCAGGCATCGCCGCCATCGGTACGACGCTCAGGGTCGAGCTGGACATCCAGGCGGTACAGGGAGAGTCGCTGCCGGCCGTCTGAGCCGGCCACTGGTGCCGCGTGAGTCACCGCCGGCCGCGTGAACCCGCCACTGGTGCCGCGTGAGTCACCGCCGGCCGCGTGAACCCGCCACTGGTGCCGTGTGAGTCACCGCCGGCCGCGTGGGGCGCCGCGGGACGCCCTGGCCACCAGGTCGCCGCACAGGTCCCGGAGCTTGACGTTCCGGTCCTGTGAGGCCCGGCGCAGCCGCTCCAGGGCCCGGTGGGCGTCGATCCGCTCCCGGGCCATGAGCATGCCGACCGCCTGGTCGATGACGCTGCGGGAGAGCAGAGCGGTGCGCACGTCGGCCGCCGAGGCCTGCTGCCGTTCCAGGCGCAGGGCCTCGTTCACGGCGTGCGCGGCCCGTTCCGCGAAGGCGCGGGCCGCGTCGAGTCCGCCGGCCAGCGCATCGGGCTCGACGCCGTAGAGGTTGAGGGCGGCGCCCGTCTCGCCCTCGACGGCCAGCGGCAGCGCCAGCACGCAGCGCACGCCGGTGGCCAGCGCGTACTCCGTGTACGCGGGCCAGCGGGTCTCCGTCGCCAGGTCGGGGGCGTACCGCGCGCTCTGTGTCTCGGCGGCGTCCACGCAGGGGCCCGAGCCGTTCTCGTACTGCCGCAGGTCCAGGCCGCTGGGCAGGCCGGCGCTGCCCGCCAGGGTCATCAGCCGGTCGGCGCGGCGCACCGTGACCGAGCAGGCGACGGCGCCGGGCACCTGCGCGACCGCCCGGTCGGTCAGGTCGCGCAGGAGGGTGTCGAGGCCCTGGCTGCGCGCTATCGCACGGTCGAGCGTGTCAGGGATCTCCGAGGTCATGCCCGTACGGATAACCCGTCACCGTTCGCTCACGCCTCGTCCCCCGGCGCCGGTGTTCGCGTCGACGATGCGGCGGGCGAGGTCGCGCAGCTTCACGTTCTCCCGCTGCGAGGCCTTCACCAGGGACTCGAAGGCGCCGGCCGCGTCGATGTTCAGCCGCTCCATGAGGATGCCGGTGGCCTGACCGATGAGGTCCCGGGTGCGCATGGCCTCGGTGAGCTGCTCGCGCACGGTCGCCGAGTCCAGGGCGAGGGAGACGTGCGCGGTGAACAGCCGGCCGACGCGGGTGGCGTCGTCGTCGAAGGCCCGGGGCTTGCGGGCGTACGCCGTCAGCACGGTCAGGCGGCGCCGGTCGGCGCGCAGCCGCAGCGACAGCGCGGAGCGGAGACCGAGGTCGGCGAGGGCGTTTCCGCCGCCGTCGGCCTCGCTGTCGTCTATCCGCACCACGGGGGTGGTCCACAGGTGGTCCCAGTCCGGATGCGGCTCACGTGCCCCGGCGCGGTGCTCGGTCGCGAACCGTACGACCTCGTCGGTCCAGGCGAGGGTGCGGAGCCGGCGACCGCGCTGGATCTCCGAGATGCCCGCGTGCTCCGCGCCGGGCAGCAGGCGCACCGCCAGCGCCGCGGCGGTGGTCAGGGTGTCGTCCGGGGTGCCCGTCTCATGCAGTTGCCGAGCCGCGGCCGTCAGGACCTCGGCCAGCTCGAAGCCCACCGGAAAACGCGGCAAATCAGTAAATTCGGACGCAGCCACCACGAACCTCTTCGGCATGCGCGGCCAAACGGCCGTGCGCAGGAGAGCTCCGCAGCACATTCCCGACTGCGAGCACAGGACGAACAGCACTTTAGCTGCTCGGTTGCGTGCCGGTGACGCCCGGCCGAAGGAGCGGGCGCGTGCCTTCCCCGCCCCGGCGCCGGCGTGATGGAATGGGTGCAGGGTCAGGAAGCGGCCTCGACCGGAAGCCGGCGGACGTCTGTCAGGTGAGTGACGTGACCTTCCTCCCCCCACCGTGCGAGCCGTGCGATCCACCCGGCTACGCCGTGCTCGCGCTGCCCCCCGAAATCGACTTCTGCAACGCCGCCGGGCTGCTGCCCCTGCTCATGACCGCGGTGGACCACCACTCCGACGGCCTGCGCGTGCTCGTCCTGGACCTGACCGCGACCCGCTTCATGGACTCCCAGGGCGTCCGCCTCCTCGACCGGGTGCGCCGCCGTCTGCCCGACCACGCCCGGCTGCGGGTGGTGGCCGCCCCGCATGGCGTACCGAGCCGCGTGCTGGAACTCTCCAACCTGCGCCGGGACGTGCCGGTGTACGACAACCTCACAGAGGCACTGCGCCCCCGCAGCGGTACGGCGAGCGGGACCCGGCCGGAGCGCGGGACCGGGCCGGAGCGCGGGACCTCGGCCTAGGCTGGCGGCATGGCACCGAACATCGCGACGAACACCCGCGTCGGTCTGGGCGAGCTGCTGGACTTCGTACGCCCCCGGCACCGGGCGATCCTGCTGACCCGGCGGACCGACGGAAGCCCTCAGGGGTCACCGCTGACCTGCGGGGTAGACGACTCCGGCCGGATCGTGGCCTCCACCTATCCAGAGCGGGCCAAGACGCGCAACGCGCACCGCGACCCGCGGGTCAGCCTGATCGTCCTCAGCGACGAGTGGAACGGCCCCTGGGTCCAGGTCGACGGCACGGCGGAGGTCATCGACACGCCCGACTCCGTGGAGCCGCTCGTGGAGTACTACCGCAACATCGCCGGTGAGCACCCCGACTGGGACGAGTACCGGCGGGCCATGGTGGAGCAGGGAAAGTCGATCATTCGGGTGACACCGGAGAAGTGGGGTCCGGTGGCGACGGGAGGCTTCCCGGCGCGCTTGGCGACGGACGACTGACCGCGGGGCGGCGCGTGGCGTGGCCTGGCGTGACGGTCAGCCTCGTTCGACCATCGCCTCGATGCCCGCCACGAGCAGGTCCAGCGCGAACTCGAAGTCCCGGTCCAGCATCTCCGCGACCGTGTCGCCGCCGCGGGCCGCCATGAGGGCCCGTGACTCCTCGATGACGTCCACCGCGGTGTCCGGCGACTCGGCCACCGCGCTCATGGATTCCTGGAAGTAGTCGTCCGGGCTCTTACCGGTGGCCGCCGCCCGGGCGAGGAGATGGCCCTCGATGGTGCCGTAGCCGTAGACGAACTGGAAGACGGTGGAGATGGCACCGGTCAGGCGGTGCGTGGGCAGACCGCTGCGGCGCATGACGCCCTGCACCGCCCGGGAGAAGGCCAGCGAGTGGGGCCCGATGTTGAGGTAGGTGCCGGTCAGCTGCGACAGCCAGGGGTGGCGTACCAGCAGGGTGCGGTTCTCCCGGGCCAGCGTACGCAGTTGCCCGCGCCAGTCGCCGCCGGTCTCCGGGTCGGGGGTGCGCAGCTCGCCGAAGACGGCGTCCACGGCGAGTTCGAGCAGCTCGTCCTTGGTGTCGACGTACCAGTAGACGGACATCGCGGTGACACCCAGCTCGGTGGCCAGGCGGCGCATCGAGAACTTGGCCAGGCCCTCGGCGTCCAGCAGCCGGACGGTGGCCTCGGTGATCCGCTCCCGGTCCAGGCCGGACGGCTGCCCGGTCGGCTGCCCACCGCGCCGCCCGCCCCTACGGCCCTCGTCCGCCAGCCAGACACTGGCCCGCGGCCCCTGCCGCCCTTCCTTCGCCATGCGCACATTCTCCTCGACTCATCAGACGCCGGTCAGCCAAGCACTCCGTAAGGGCGTGGGGACCGCGCGGTCAACCACGCACAGCCGGAACAGCCGGTAGCCGCGCCGCAGGACGGGCCATCCGCGTCCCTAGGCGCCCACAGCCTCCGACTCTGCCCGCTCCGCCCTGCGCAACAGCACCGCCGCCACCACTCCGCCGAGCAGGACTGCCACCGCCCCCACCAACTGACTGCTCTCCAGTCCGGAGGAGAACGCGTCGATCACCAGCCGCCGCTCCGTCTCATCCTCGGCCGAGGCCAGGGCGGCCGGCAACGACGTCGCCGCGACGGGCACCAGCGCCGCGAACCGGGAGTTGAGCACCGCGCCCAGCACGGCCACGCCCAGCCCGTTGCCGAACTCCGCCAACGTACCGTTGATGCCCGCGCCGACCCCCGCCCTGGCCGGCGGAATCGAGCTCATGATCGCGTGTGCCATGGCCGGGTTGCCGAGCGCGCAGCCCACGCCTATCAGCAGCAGACCCAGCAGGGTGCCGGCGTAGCCCACGCCGGTGAGCGTGGCGATGGCCACCAGGCCGGCCGACATCAGCACCATGCTGAGCAGTACCGCCACCGGCGTACCCAGTTTGGCCAGCCACTTCGCCGCCACCCCGGAGAAGTTCAGCAGCACCACCGTCAGGGCCAGCGGCGCGGTCCGCAGTCCCGCCTCCAGCGGGCCGTACCCGAGCACGAACTGCAGGTGCTGGGTGAGCAGGAACAGCGCGCCGCCCATGCCGAAGGTGATCAGCACCAGCCCGGCCACCGCGCCCGTGAACCGCTGGTTGCGGAAGAAGGCCAGGTCGAGCATGGGGTACGGGATGCGGCTCTCCCAGTACGCGAAGAGGGCGAGTACCCCGACCGCGACGGCCGCCGTGGCCAGTACCCGGCCCGACGCCCAGCCGTACTCGGGGCCGGAGATGATCGCGTAGACCAGCGCGGCCATGCCGATCGTGGAGAGCACGGCGCCGAGCAGGTCGGGGCGGTCTCCCCGCCGGTTCTTCGACTCCGGGACCAGGGTCACGACCGCGACCAGGCCGAGCGCCACGACGGGCAGATTGATCAGGAAGATCGCGCCCCACCAGAAGTGGTCCAGCACGAGGCCGCCGATCAGCGGGCCGCAGGCGAAGCCGAGCGCGCTGACCGCGCTCCAGATGCCGATCGCCTTCGCGTGCTCCTCGGGCGCGAAGATCTGCATGACCACGGCGAGCGTGGTGGTCAGCAGCAGCGCGCCGCCGACGCCCATCCCGGCCCGCGCCGCGATCAGCTGCCCGGTGGTCTCCGCGAGACCCGCCGCCAGCGAGCCCAGCCCGAACAGGGCGAGACCTGCGGTCAGCATCTTCTTGCGGCCGTAGCGGTCGGCGGCGCTGCCGGCGGTGAGCAGCAGACCGGACTGCACCAGCGAGTAGGCGTTGATCATCCACTGGATGTCGGAGGTCGCCGCGCCCAGTTCGTCGGTGAGCGAGGGGATGGCCACGTTCAGCACGGTGTTGTCCAGCACCACGGTCAGCTGGGCGAGGCTGATGACTCCGAGGATCAGCCAGCGCTGCGGGTGACCCTGGACCGAGGGGGCGGCTCTCTGTTCCTGGGAGGAAATCGTCATGCTGTACAGCGTATAGGCGCTCTTATACGCTGTACAGCGTGGACTCTCGCCGGTCAGCCCGTCGGCTGCGTGAGGTCGTAGAAGGTGGCCGAACCAGCCGTGACCTGCTTGAAGTTGGCCTCGACCCACGACGTGATCCGCGACGAGGTGCCGGAGTCGGCGCCCATGCCGCCGCCTCCCACGAAGTAGTGGATCTCTCCGTCCGCCACGTACTTCTTGAACCGGGCCAGGGTCGGCGACGGGTCCGTGCCGTTGAAGCCGCCGATCGCCATCACCGGGTCGCCGGTGCTGAGCTGGTAGCTCGCGGCGTTCTGGGAGCCGATCGCTGCCGCGACCCAGGTGTACCGGTCGGCGTCGGCCTCCAGCAGCTTCCCGGCCTCGGAGTCGACCTGGGCTCCGTCGAGCAGGCCGCCCATGCCGCCGCCCCCTCCGCCCGTGCGGCCACCCTCGCCGGCCTGCCCGTCCGGGGCCGCCTGGCCGTCCGGGGCCGCCTGGCCGTCCGGGACCGCCCGCCCGTCCGGGACCGCCTGCCCGTCCGGGACCGCCTGCCCGTTCCGGCCCGGTGCGCCTCCGGGGAGGCCGCCGGTGCCGGGTCCACCCTGCCCCTGGCCCTGTCCCTGCCCGGGTGCGTTCCCGCCGCCGGGGAAACCGCCGCCCCGGCCACCGCCGCCGCCCGGTCCGCCCATCATGCTCGCGCCGGCCGGACCGGCCGTGACGATGGAGCCGCTGTGTCCCTCCCGCACGGTGCTCAGCGTGTACGCGGTGGGCGCAGCCAGGGACGCCACGAGGCCCAACCCGGCCGCCACGACGGCGATCCGTCGCCCCAGCCGCCCCGCGAGGACGAGCCCCGACGCGGCGGCCAGACCGCCGACCAGGACCAGCCACTTCAGCCAGGGCAGGTAGTCGGGCGTGCGGTTGAGGAGGACGTACCCCCAGGCCACGCTCGCCGTAACGGCGGCGGCGAGGGCGAGCGACGCCCGGACCCGCTCGCGGCGCTCCCAGAGCGTCGCCGCGCCCATGCCCACCACGGCCGCCAGGTAGGGCGCGAGGGCCACTGTGTAGTACTGGTGGAAGATGCCGGCCATGTAGCTGAAGACGGCCGTGGTCATCAGCAGCGAGCCGCCCCAGACCAGGAAGGACGCCCGAGCGGTGTCGGTACGGCCGCCGCGCCGCGTGGCGACCAGGCCCGCGACGAGCAGGATCAGGGCGGCCGGGAGCAGCCAGGAGATCTGGCCGCCGATCTCGGAGTTGAACATCCGGTCCCAGCCGGTCTCGCCCCACTGCCCGCCGCCACCGCCGCCACCGCCGCCGACGCTGCCGGTCTCCTCGCCGTTGAGGCGGCCGAGGCCGTTGTAGCCGAAGGTCAGCTCCAGGAAACTGTTGTTCTGCGAGCCGCCGATGTACGGGCGCGAGGAGGCCGGCCACAGTTCCACGACCGCGACCCACCAGCCGCCGGAGACGACGATCGCGGCGGTCGCCAGCGCGAGCTGTCCCAGCCGCCTCCTCAGCCGTACCGGTGCGCAGACGCCGTAGGCGAGGGCCAGGGCGGGCAGGATCAGAAAGGCCTGGAGGGTCTTCGTCAGGAACGCGAAACCGATCGCGACACCGGCCCACACCAGCCACTTGGTCCGGCCGTCCTCCAGCGCGCGGACGACGAGGTAGCAGGCGACGGACATCAGCAGCGCCAGCAGCGCGTCCGGGTTGTTGAACCGGAACATCAGCGCCGCGACGGGCGTGAGCGCCAGCACGACACCGGCGATCAGCCCGGCCGCGGGACTGAACCGGCGGCGCACGGCCGCGTACACGACGGCGACCGTCGCGACGCCCATCAGCACCTCGGGCACGAGGACCGACCAGGAACTCAGCCCGAAGACCCGCACTGCCAGCGCCATCGGCCACAGCGCGGCCGGGGGCTTGTCGACGGTAATGGCGTTCGCGGCGTCGAGCGAACCGAAGAAGAACGCCTTCCACGACTGGCTGCCCGCCTGCACGGCCGCCGAGTAGAAGGAGTTGGCGTAGCCGGAGGCGCTGAGGTTGTAGAGGTGGAGCAGGGTCGTGGCCAGCAGCAGGCCGAGCAGGGCCGGGCGAACCCAGCGGGGGTCCTCGGGGCGGCCCCGCCACAGTCCGCGCAGGCGCGGCTGCCGGGACCGGCCGGGCGAGGGCGGCGCCGCCGTCGGCGGTTCCCCGTCCTCGCCGCCGTGCGGACGCGTGTCCCCCGCGTACGTCGTTCTGTCGTAGTGCGTCGTCATCGTCCGTCCCTCGGGTCGGTGTCGGCGGGGGGCACCGGCCGCAGGCGCGCCGTGGCGGCGCCGCGGGCGCGGTGGGGATGCGGGAGCCGGGGCCCGGGCGCGTCCACGACGGGCAGCGTCTCCACGACGGGCAGCGCGTCCACGACGGGAAGCGCGTCCGGGAACACCCAGGCTCGGAAGAGCAGGAAGCGCAGCACGGTGGCCGCCAGGTTCGCGGCGATCAGCACCGCCAGCTCGGTCGAGCGGTCCGGGTCCGCGCTCGCCGCGGTCAGGGCGGCGAGCGAACCGGCGGTGAGGACCAGACCGATACCGAAGACGAGCAGCCCCTGCACCTGGTGTCGCGCGGCACCACCGCGGCCCCGCACCCCGAAGGTCAGCCGCCGGTTGGCGGCCGTGTTGGCGACCGCCGAGACCAGCAGGGCGAGCGCGTTGGCGGACTGGGAGCCGCCCAAGTGGCGGAAGCCGCTGTAGAGCAGCAGGTAGAAGAAGGTGGACAGGACACCGACGACACAGAAACCGACGAGCTGCCGGGCCAGTCCGGGCGGTACGTCCTTCAGGTCGCGGTCGCGCGGGTCGTCGCCGAAGGGCCGCGCCAGCCGGTCCAGCGGCAGCGAGCCGGTGGCCAGGGCCTTGCCGACCCGCCACACGCCCTTGAGGTCGTCGGCCGCCGTCCTCACGATGTGCACGGTGGAGTCCGGGTCGTCGACCCAGTCGACCGGCACCTCGTGGATCCGCAGCCCCGCGCGCTCGGCGAGCACCAGCATCTCGGTGTCGAAGAACCAGCCGGTGTCCTCCACCAGCGGCAGCAGCACCCGGGCCACGTCCCCGCGAACCGCCTTGAAGCCGCACTGCGCGTCGGAGAAGCGGGCCTGGAGAGACCCGCGCAGAATGAGGTTGTAGGAGCGGGAGACGAACTCCCGCTTGGCGCCGCGCACCACCCGTGAGCTGCGGGCGAGACGGGAGCCGATCGCAAGGTCGGAGTGACCGGATATCAGCGGGGCCACCAGCGGCAGCAGCGCGTTCAGGTCCGTGGACAGGTCGACGTCCATGTAGGCGAGGACCGGGGCTTCCGAGGCCGACCAGACGGTCCTCAGAGCCCGGCCCCGCCCCTTCCGCTCCAGCCGGAAGGGCGTGACCTCGGCAAGCTCCGCCGCCAGCCGCGCCGCGACGTGCGGGGTGGCGTCCGTGGAGGCGTTGTCCGCGACCGTGATGCGGAAGGCGTACGGGAACGTGCGGGTGAGGTGCTCGTGCAGTCTCCGCACACACGGCCCGAGGTCCTTCTCCTCGTTGTGGACGGGGATCACGACGTCCAGGACGGGTGTACCGGCTCCTGCGGCCGGGAGGTGCTCCCGCGCCGGCAGGGAGCCGGTGGAAAAGTCGGTTCGCATGGAACCGACTCTTCTCAACTCTCCTGTCGCACCCGTGTGGTGAGGCTGTGCTGTGCCTGTGAGCGAGATGGTGCGCTCTCCTGCTCCGAAAGCGCGGGCAGGCGCAGGGTGAAGACCGTCCGGCCCGGCACGCTGCCGACCGTCACGCCACCGCCGTGCGCGGTCGCCACGGCCTGCACGATGGCGAGCCCGAGTCCCGTGGAGCCGGTCGTCCGGGACCGCGCGGAGTCGCCGCGCGCGAACCGCTCGAAGACGTGCGGCAGCAACTCGGCCGGTATCCCCTGCCCGTTGTCCTCGACGTCCACGCACAGCCACGCCCCGACCGTCCGCACGCGCGCGGTGACGGTCGTACCGGGCGGGGTGTGGTTGCGGGCGTTGCCCAGCAGGTTGACCAGCACCTGCTGGAGCCGGGCGGTGTCCGCCGACACCAACGCCGGTTCGTCGGGCAGGTCGAGTCGCCAGTTGTGGTCCAGGCCGGCCGCGCGGGCGTCGCTGACGGTGTCCACCACGAGCGGTACGAGGTCGGTCCGCCCGAACTCCAACGGGCGCCCGGCGTCCAGGCGGGCGAGCAGCAGCAGGTCCTCGACCAGCAGGGTCATGCGCCCGGCCTCGGACTCGATGCGGCCCAGCGCGTGCCGGGTGTCGGGGCCGACCAGTTCCCCTCCCCTGCGGGTGAGTTCGGCGTAACCGCTGATGGAGGCGAGTGGCGTACGCAGCTCATGGCTGGCGTCCGCGACGAACCGCCGTACCCGCGTCTCGCTCTCCTGCCGTGCGTGCAGCGCCCCGTGCACGTGGTTCAGCATCCGGTTGAGCGCGGCGCCGACCCGGCCGACCTCGGTGTGCGGGTCGCACTCGGACTCCGGGACGCGTTCGTCGAGATTCACCTCGCCGGCGTGCAGCGGGAGTTCGGAGACGCGGGTGGCGGTGGCGGCGACCCTGCGCAGGGGGCGGGTGGCGACACCCACGATGACGGTCCCGGCGAGGGAGGCGGCGACGAGACCGGCGGCGGTGACGCTGGCCTCCACGAGGACCAGGGTGTTGACGGTGGTCGTGACGCCGGAGGTGGGGACGGCGGCGTAGTAGCTGCCGTTGGCGCCGGCGCGGTACTCCACGCGGTAGTCGCCGAGGCCCGGGATCCCGGTGGTGTGCGCGCCGCCGTCCCGGGGGACGGCTGCCAGCGCGGCGCGCTGCTCCGCGCCGAGGGAGATCGCCGTCATGCCGCTGAGGTCGGTGCTCTCGTCGGAGTCCCGGCCGTACTTGGCGTCGATGACGACACCGTCGCGCACGTCGGCGACGATCGTGCGGCGCGGTTGCGGGCCGCGGGTGACGAACGCGTCGAGATCCATTCGCCGCGGGCCCTTGTCCCCGCCGCCCTGGGGGTCCCCGGGCGGCCCGGGGCCGGACACCCGGCTCGCGACCTCGTCCAGCTGCCCGTCCAACTGGTCGTACAGATGTGATCGCAGCGCCACCGTCGTCACCGTGCCGATCACGGCGCACACCACCGCGATCAGCGCCACCGACGCGACGACGAGCCGCGTCCGCAGGGACCGCGGCCGCGGTCGTCGCCGTCCACTCACGCCGCGGGTTTGATCAGGTAGCCGGCCCCGCGCCGGGTGTGGATCATCGGCTCGCGACCGGCGTCGATCTTCCGGCGCAGGTAGGAGATGTACAGCTCGACGACGTTGGCCTGGCCGCCGAAGTCGTACGACCACACGCGGTCCAGGATCTGCGCCTTGCTCAGCACCCGCCGCGGATTGCGCATCAGGAAGCGCAGCAGCTCGAACTCGGTGGCGGTGAGGTGGATGCCGGTGCCACCCCGGGTGACCTCGTGACTGTCCTCGTCGAGGGTGAGGTCGCCGACGACCAGGACGGATTCGGAGCGCCGGTCGGCGGCGCCCGAGCGCCGGATCAGTCCGCGCAGCCGGGCGACGACCTCCTCCAGACTGAACGGCTTGGTGACGTAGTCGTCCCCGCCTGCGGTCAGCCCGGCGATCCGGTCCTCGACCGCGTCCTTGGCGGTCAGGAACAGCACCGGCACGTCCGGCAGGTCGCGGCGCAGCCGACCGAGCGCGCTCAGCCCGTCCATGTCGGGCAGCATCATGTCCAGCACGACGGCGTCGGGCCGGAACTCTCGCGCGGCCTGGACGGCGCCGTGTCCGTCCCCGGCACTGCGGATCTGCCAGCCCTCGTAGCGCAGGGCCATGGACAGCAGCTCGGTGATGGACAGCTCGTCGTCCACCACAAGCACCCGGACGGGGCTCCCGTCCGGCCTCAGCAGTTCGGTGCGCCCCTGGGGCGAGGTCGTGGTCATACCGGACACGGTGTCGGGGTGCTCTGAGAACACCCTTTCCCCAAGCTGTGATTTGTCTGAGAAACCCACAGCGGCCTCTCACGGGCCTCCGGACGGGCGCGGGTAAGGACGGGGCTGCCGGCGGCAGGGGAGGCGGAGGTCGGGAAAAGGGGTCAGAACAGCCCGTCCTGTACTTCGGCCGCTCGTCTGAGCTCCCGCACGGGCACGGCGCACGGCGCACCCTCGACGGACACCAGTTCCCACCCCGTCATCAACCGTGTGTCGAGCACGACGACCCCGCGCTCCGTCGCCAGATGCAGGTCCGGGCCGGCGGCCGCCACCAGGCCACCGCCGATCGCCCCGCCCGCCACCAGCTCGGCCACCTCCCCCACGACGGCCGGCCCACGGTCCACCCCCTCGATTCCGAAGACACCCGCGTGGTCCACGCTCCGGAACGGCTCCGGCGTCAGCGAGTCCGGCCAGCCGCCGAGCCCGACGGCCCGCGCGTGCAACTCCGCGATCTCCGCCGCACGCTCCGCCTCCGACCCCGGCAGCCCGGTTCGCACCGCACGCTTGTGGGCGTACGGAATCCGGTCGGGAACGCCCAACGCGGCCCGCAGCAGCTCCTCGGTCCGGCGCGCGGCCATCAGTGGCCCGTGGCCCAGCCAGCTGAAACAGACCGCTCCCTGCTCCAGCAACCGGGCGGATCCCCGTTCGCATGCGGTGATCCCCACCTTGGTGAGCCCCGGCCCGAACCACGCCAGATAGACGCGGTAGGGCCTCGGGTCGTCCGCGAGGGTGTCGGCGGCCACGGAGTGCGCCCGGTCCAGCCGCGCGCACTCCTCGCACCGCGCTCCAACGCTCCGTCCCGGCACGCCGGCCCGTACCGGGCAGGCGTGTCCCCGCGCTCCCACGCATGTCCGCACACCCCCCTCGGCGACCGCGAAGGCCACCCGCTCCCCCCGGGCCGGCGCGCTGCGCCGCCCCCCGATCCACGTCAGCACGGGGCCGTCCGCCGCCCACCGCAGCCCCGAGCACTTCCACGCCTGTGCCATCGCTCCCGAGAGTAGAGGGCACCACTGACAAAGCCGGGGCCTGTACTAACTCACGGTTAGTACAGGCCCCGGCGTACGGTATACGCATGAAGGTGAGTGAGCCGATGTGCCCGGAACGTCTGATCATGGAACACATCACCAGCCGGTGGGGCACCCTGGCCCTGATCGCGCTGCTGGACCGTTCGTACCGCTTCAGCGAGCTGCGCCGGGAGATCGGCACGGTCAGCGAGAAGATGCTGGCCCAGACCTTGCGGACGCTGGAGCGCGACGGCCTGGTCCGGCGGGACGCCAGGCCCGTGATCCCGCCCCGCGTGGACTACTCCCTCACGGACCTCGGCCGCGAGGCCGCCGAACAGGTGCGCGGCCTCGCGCGTTGGACGGAGCGGCGGACGGCGGCGGTCGAGAGGGCCCGC
Source organism: Streptomyces marokkonensis (assembly GCF_039539045.1). Lineage (NCBI taxonomy): Bacteria > Bacillati > Actinomycetota > Actinomycetes > Kitasatosporales > Streptomycetaceae > Streptomyces > Streptomyces marokkonensis. The sequence continues at coordinate 2,784 of NZ_BAABCQ010000149.1, read as the reverse complement.
GCGGCATACGACGCGGCGAAGACCTGACGCACCGCCCCCCGGCCCCCCGCTCCACTGCTCCAGCACTCCAGCACTGCGGCACTCCGGCACTGCGGCACTCCGGCCCCCGCTACTCCGTGCCGGACGCCCTCACTGCTTGAGGACCGCCTCCATGACGCTCTTGGCGATCGGCGCGCCGAGACCGCCGCCGGAGATGTCCTCACGGGAGATGTCCATGTCGGTCGGGTCGATGAAGACGGCCACCGCGACGGAGGTCCCGTCCGACTTCTTGCCGTAGGAGACGAACCAGCCGTAGGGCACCTTCTCGTTCACGTCGACGCCGCGCTGCGCGGTACCGGTCTTGCCGCCGACCGTGATGTCCTCGATCTGGGCGCGGCGGGCGCTGCCCTCCTTGGCGGTGAACTCCATCATCTGCTGGACCTTCTGCGCGGTCTCGGCGGAGACCGCCTCGCTCATCACCGCGGGCTCCGTCTTCTCCAGGGTGCCGAGGTCCGGCCCCTTGACCTCGTCGACGACGTAGGGCTGCATCACCTTGCCGTCGTTGGCCAGCCCGGCGGTGACCATGGCCATCTGCATCGGCGTACTGGTGAGGCTGCCCTGCCCCATGCCGGTGAGCGCGGTGCCCGGCAGGTCGAGCTCCTCCGGGTAGAGGCTCTTGGTGGCGAGCATGTCGCCGAAGTCGTCGGAGTAGACGTCCTCGTTGAAGCCGAACTTCTCCGCGGTCTCCCGCATCTTGTCCTGCCCCAACTCGGCCGCGACGTCGAGGAAAACGTTGTTGCACGAGTACTGCATCGCGGTCTTCAACGAGGCCTTGTTGCAGACCGCGTCGCCGGCCTCGCTGCCGATCTTGTTGGTGGACTGCGGCAGGGGGTACGGGGAGACGGCGTCCGTACGGGCGTCGATGTCGGAGACGACGTCGTGCTCCAGGGCGGCGGCCGCGGTGAGGATCTTGAAAGTGGAGCCCGGCGGATAGGTCTCCCGCAGCGCACGGTTGGCCAGCGGCTTGCTCTTGTCCTTCGTGAGCGCCACGAAGCGGTCGGACTCGTTGAACGTACCGCCCGCGAACGTCGACGGGTCGTAGGACGGCGCCGACACCATGGCCAGCACCTTCCCCGTCGCGGGATCCAGGGCGACGACGGCACCCCGGGCACCCTTCAGGTCGGTCAGCCCCTTCCAGGCGGCCTTCTGCGCCTTCGGGTCGATCGTGGTCACCACCGAGCCGGCCCGCCGGCCCTCGCCGCTGACGACGTCGGCGAACCGCTGGAAGGCCAGCCGGTCGTCCTTTCCGGTCAGGATGCCGTCGTAGGTCTTCTCCAGCAGCGTCATGCCCTGGGCCTGCGAGGCGTATCCCGTCACCGGCGCGTACATCGGCCCGTCGGTGTAGGTGCGCTTGAACTTGAGGTCGGTGCCCTCCGTCTCGGCGGACCCGGTGACGGCCCGGCCACCGACGACGATGTCTCCGCGCGGGGTGGAGAACTGCTCGATCTGCACCCGCCGGTTCTTCGTGTCCGAGGCGAGCTCCGGGGCCCGGACGTACTGAAGCCAGTTCGCCCGGATCAGCAGGCCGAGCACCAGCAGCCCACAGAAGATCGCCACGGCCCTCAGTGGCTTGTTCACCGGGTGCCCCCACCAAGGCTCGGCCGGATGGATATGGAGATGCGTCGTCGCGACATGCGCACACCCTAGACACAGCGCGAGTGGTGAGCGCCAGGTGGGTAGGTCGCGAAAGTGACATGCGGCACAGAGAAGGACGGACCTGGTGAACAGCCCTCCCTGTCCGACCCGTTTATCCGGGAAAATTTCCCCAAGGATATCCGTGGGCCGGACAAAACCCCGGCACACTCCTTTGCTTGAGCCATAAGCTCATCCCTATTCAGACTGCCGTGCACACCTTCCGGCAGCCCTTCTCCTTTCCCGCTCCCATCGAGAGGGCCCTTCGTGAGACTCGCCGTTCCCTCGCCGTGGCCGCCGCCGTAGCGGTGCCCGCACCCGTCCCGCTGTTCACCGCCGCCCCCGCACTCGCCGCCACCACGCCGTCACCACGTCCGCGGCACAGACGCAGAATCAGCAGAAACAACCGGACCGGCCGACGTACGCGGAACTGGAAAAGGCAATCGCCGACACCAAGAAGGCCTACGAGGACGCCGTCGCCGCAAATGAGAAAGGCGAGAAGGAACTCGAGGCCAGATGCCTTCGCGCTGTTCGCCGCCGACGCGTCCAGCGCGTACAGGTCCTACGTCCAGGGGCCGATGAAGCGCTACGCATTCGCACTCCTGCCCGCGGACGGCGAGCCCGGCGAGATCGACGACGCCAAGCCCGTAGAGCCCGACGCGGACGACGACAAGCGGCCGGACACCGCGGCCCCCACCACCGGCACGGACCCCTCCACCCAGGGCGGCGCGTCCAAGCAGGCGGCGAAGGCTCCCGCCACCGGGACCGAGGCCGGGACCGAGGCCGACGGCAACCTCGCCAGGACCGGCTCGTCCTCCGCGATGACGCCGATCGCCCTCGCGAGCGCCACCGCCGTCGCGCTCGGCGCCGGCACGGTCTTCGCCATCCGCCGCCGCAGGGACGCGGACAGCGCCTGACGCGGGTCCGGCCGGACAAAAGCGAAGGCCCTGTGGAACACTCCACAGGGCCTTCGCTCAGCTGTGCACTCGGCAGGATTCGAACCTGCAACCTTCTGATCCGTAGTCAGATGCTCTATCCGTTAAGCTACGAGTGCTTGTCTTTTTCAGTTTTACCGCCGCTCCCGGCCCTTCCGGCCCGCTCGCGGCGACAGGA
>NZ_BAABCQ010000148.1:0-19649 GCF_039539045.1 Streptomyces marokkonensis | reverse complement strand
CGGGCGGAGAAGAAGCTCAAGCGTCTTCAGCGGGAGCTGTCCCGTAAGGCCAAGGGATCGAAGAACCGCGCCAAGGCCCGCCTCAAGGTCGCACGCCGGCACGCCAAAGTGGCGGACCGGCGCCGGGACTGGCACCACAAGGCATCCACACAGATCATCCGCGACAACCAAGCGGTGTACGTGGAAGACCTCGCGGTGTCCGGCCTCGGCCGCACCCGGCTCGCCAAGTCCGTGCGCGACGCGGGATGGTCCGCGTTCGTCGGCATGCTGGAATACAAGGCGGCTCTGCACGGCCGCGCCTTCGCCAAGGTGGACCGGGCCTTCCCCTCCTCGCAGCTCTGCTCGGCCTGCGGATTCCGGGACGGCCCCAAACCCCTCCACATCCGGGAGTGGACGTGCGGCGCGTGCGGCACCGTGCACGACCGAGACCACAACGCAGCCCGCAATATCCTCTTCGAAGGACGCCGCATCGTCGCCGCCGGACGGGCGGAGACACCAAACGCCTGTGGAGCGCCGATAAGACGGGCACCCGTGCCCGCACAGCGCGGTGAAGCAGGAAGCCCCCGGAAGGGTCAGACGACCCAGGCCGGAATCCCTGGACTTTAGGCCAGGGAGCACGTCAACGCTTCCGGTTCCTGCGCCCGGCCGCGCGGGACGCGGAGGGCCGTACGGTGGTCGACTTCAACCGCGCGCTGCTGCCGCCGTGCGCGTTCGCCGACCACTTCGTCTGCCCCTTCCCGCCGCCGGGGAACACCCTGGACGCCCGGATCGAGGCAGGGGAGCGCGAACCGCGCTGAGGTCCGCCGGGGGTCGGTGAAAGTCGTTCAAAGGTTGACGGCCGAAAGGCACCCTTGCGCCGACCGGTCGTTCGGCCGAATACTCCAACCTCAGCGCTTGTCAGGGTCACGACGCATCCGGAACCCGGACGTCCATCCCTGGCTGCGCCTCACGGGCCCCACCCCACAAGAGGGCCCCCGACTTCCTTTGTGGAGGAACGAAAAGTGAGGATCAAGCGCACCACCCCCCGCAGCGGCATCACGAGACGGACCCGGCTGATCGCCGTTTCCTCCGGACTCGTGGCCGCGGCCGCGATCGCGATCCCCAGCGCGAACGCAGCGCCCACCCCGGCCACCTTCAGCGCCGCCGAGCTCAACAGCGCCAGCGGCGCGGTACTCAAGGCCGACGTCCCGGGCACCGCCTGGGCCGTCGACAGCAAGACCGACCGGGTGCTTCTCACGGTCGACAGCACGGTCTCCCAGGCCGAGATCGCGAAGATCAAGGAGCAGGCCGGCGACAAGGCCGACGCCCTCACGATCAAGCGCACCCCCGGCACGTTCAACAAGCTCATCCAGGGCGGCGACGCCATCTACTCGAACAGCGGGCGGTGCTCCCTCGGCTTCAACGTCCGCAGCAGCAGCGGCACCCAGTACTTCCTGACCGCCGGTCACTGCACCGACGGCGCGGGCACCTGGTACTCCAACTCCGGGCGCACCTCGGTCATCGGCTCGACGGCCGGCTCCAGCTTCCCGGGCAACGACTACGGCATCGTGCGGTACTCGGGGTCGGTCAGCAGGCCCGGCACCGCGAACGGCGTGGACATCACCCGCGCGGCCACCCCGAGCGTGGGCACCACCGTCCTCCGTGACGGTTCCACCACCGGCACGCACAGCGGCCGGGTCACCGCCCTGAACGCCACCGTCAACTACGGCGGCGGCGACGTCGTCGGCGGGCTGATCCAGACCACGGTCTGCGCCGAGCCCGGCGACTCCGGCGGCTCGCTCTACGGCAGCAACGGCACCGCGTACGGTCTGACCTCCGGCGGCAGCGGCAACTGCTGGTCCGGCGGTACGACGTTCTTCCAGCCGGTCACGGAGGCCCTGAACGCCTACGGCGTCAGCGTCTACTGAGCGACCGTTCACCGAAGCGCAGCCAGCGGCACGACGAGCCCCCGTACACCGGCCGGTGTGCGGGGGTTCCCCCTTGCCCGGGTCGGAGGGGGAGGGGTCGGGGGTCGGGAGGCCGAGGGGTGGAGGGGGTGAGAGGCCACCACCGCGTGTAGACGCACACTCGGAGACCTGGACGCAAGAGCGGATTTCAGACAGGGGCAAGTCGGTTCGGCCGGTCGCCGGTTACTCACTCGTAGCGTTTGCTGGAGTGTTCGCTCCGCGAATCCTGCTGGAAGGGACATGAATGGTGAAGGGCGTGTGTGCACGCTGAACTTGTCGTGCGCACGTCCTGAAGTCGACCTTGTGTGCCCCCTGTGGGCTTGGGAGAGTTGGCGCTCGTCAACCAGCCTTCCGGCCCGTGAGGTCCCCACAACCTCCCGGGCCGACCCCCCACAGGAGGACGCGAGTTGAAGCACCGACGCATACCCAGGCGGCGTGCCGCGGTAGTAGGTGCGGGAATCACCGCACTGGTCGCCGCGGGAGTCACCTTCCAGACTGCGAACGCCAGCGAGGCCCCGCAGACCACCGCGCCCGAGACCCTCTCGGTCACGGCGGCCGGAAAGCTCGCCTCCACGTTGCTCGGCGACCTCGGCACCGACGCGGCGGGCACGTACTACGACGCGCAGGCGAAGAGCCTCGTGGTCAACGTGCTCGGCGAGGACGCCGCACAGACCGTCGAGGAGGCCGGCGCCGAGGCGAGAGTCGTCGAGCACTCGCTCGACGAGCTGAAGAGCGCGCGCACCACCCTCACCGAGGACGCCACCATCCCGGGCACCTCCTGGGCGACCGACCCGACCACCAACAAGGTCGTCGTCACCGCCGACCGCACGGTCTCCGAGGCCGAGTGGGCCAAGCTGACCAAGGTGGTCGACGGGCTGGGCGCCAAGGCCGAGCTCAAGCGGACCAAGGGTGAGTACAGGCCCTTCGTCGCGGGCGGTGACGCCATCACCGGAAACGGCGGGCGCTGCTCCCTCGGCTTCAACGTGACCAAGGGCGGCGAGCCGTACTTCGTCACCGCCGGGCACTGCACCGAGGGAATCACGAGCTGGTCGGACTCCTCCGGGAACGTGATCGGCGAGAACGAGGTGTCCAGCTTCCCGGACGACGACTACGGCCTGGTCAAGTACACCGCCGAGGTGGACCACCCGAGCGAGGTCAACCTGTACGACGGCTCCTCGCAGGCCATCTCGGGTGCCACCGACGCCACCGTCGGCATGGAGGTGACCCGCAGCGGATCCACCACCCAGGTGCACTCCGGCACGGTCACCGGCCTGGACGCCACCGTGAACTACGGCAACGGCGACATCGTCAACGGCCTGATCCAGACCGACGTCTGCGCCGAGCCCGGCGACAGCGGCGGCTCGCTCTTCTCGGGCGACCAGGCGGTCGGCCTCACCTCCGGCGGCAGCGGCGACTGCACCTCGGGCGGCGAGACCTTCTTCCAGCCGGTGACGGAGGCCCTGTCGGCCACCGGTACGCAGATCGGCTGAGCGCACACACACCGCAGGCAGAAGTCCCGTCCCGCGCGCGAGGGGCGGGACTTCCGCGTGTGTACGGCGAGGGGCTTTCGCGTGTGTGCGGCGCGGCGTGGTGCTCCCGCGTGGGTCGCCGGGTCAGCCGGCCCGGGTGGGCAGTTCCGCCTCCTGCCGCCTGAGGCGCAGCACGGACGCCAGCACCGTGATCACCGTCCCCGCGACCGCCCACGCCCACAGCACCAGCAGGGGGACCGTCGTGTCGTTGCCCTTGAAGTAGGCGATCGAACGGGCCGCCCAGGTGCCCGCGCCCGGCGGCAGCCACGGGCCGATCTCCTTCCAGAACGGCGGCAGCATCGGCAGTGGGAAGGCGCCGCCCGCGCTCGGGTTGCCCGCGACCACCACCAGCAGGATCGCCAGCCCGATGCCGACGATCCCGAAGAGGCCCTGCAGGGCGAGCGTGGCGGCGCCCACCGCGAAGGTGATCAGTGCGCCGAGCCCCCACAGATCCACCACGCTGCCGGGCAGCGCGCCGAGGATCGGCCCGACGATCACCGCGCCGCCGAGTCCGCCGACGATCGACACCAGGGCCATCACGATCAGCCGGATCGCCGCGCGGTGCGGGTTGGCGGGCCGGGCGCCGGTGCTGATCGCCAGGATCGAGGCGCACAGATAGCCGCCGACGCACCAGCCCACGACCAGGTAGAACGACGACAGCCCGTCGAAGTCGTGGGCCGAGGCCGGGGCCACGTCGACGGTCCGCACCGTGCGGCCCTCGGCCCGTTCCACCTTGGTGACGAGGCTTTCCAAGGTGGTGGCGAGGACGGTGCCGCCGCCGGAGGCGACCAGCAGGGTGTCGGTGGGGCCGGAGGGGTCGAGGACCAGGGCGCCGTCGATCTCCCGGTCCTCGATCTGCTGCCGGGCGTTCGCCGCGTCGGCCACCGTGCGCGGGTCCAGTGGCGACCCGGGCAGCCGCTCCAGCCTGCTCACCATCTGCTCGGCCGCTGCCGGGGGCGCGACCACCCCGAAGGGCACGTCCTTCGGCTTCGGGTCGTGCAGCGCGCCCACGTAGGAGGCGATGAACAGCAGCTGGAGCGCGATCACGCCGAGCACGAGCAGAGTGGCCCGCGGGGTGACGGCGTCCCTCACCTCGTCGCGGAAGGAGACGCTCCGGGTGCCGGTGCCTGGGGTGTGCGACATGTCCCCACGGTCCGGGCCGGAGGGTGTTTGCGCAGGTGGGGCGGGTCCGAACGGATGTCGCACACCTATTCGAAAATTGGTCTATGGTGGGGGTGAGGCAGTTGGGAACAGGTGTTCGATAGAGCGTCGGTTCATGAGTTCGGGAGGTGCGTGTGCCGGGTTTCACGCATCTGCACACCGTCTCCGGGTTCTCCGCCCGCTACGGCGCCTCCCACCCGGAGCGGCTGGCCGAGCGCGCCGCCGAGCGGGGTATGGACGCCCTCGCCCTCACCGACCGCGACACTCTCGCGGGCACGGTCCGCTTCGCCAAGGCCTGCGCGAAGGCGGGCATCCGTCCGCTGTTCGGCGCCGAGCTGGCGGTGGCCGCCCCCGAGCCCGAAGGGGACCGCACCGAGACCTCCGTACGCCGGGACCGGCGCCGCGCCCCCGTGCGCGGCGGCGCCTTCGTCGACGAGTCGGCCCCCCGGGTGACCTTCCTCGCCCGGGACGGCGCCCGCGGCTGGGCCGATCTGTGCCGCCTCGTCTCCGCCGCCCACACCGTGACGGACACTCCCCTGCTGCCCTGGGCCGACAACCACGCCGACGGCCTGACCGTCCTGCTCGGACCCGACTCCGACGTCGGCCGCGCCCTCACCGCCGGCCGTCCCGACCGCGCGGCCCGGCTCCTCGCCCCCTGGCGGGAGGTCTACGGCGACGCCCTGCGCCTGGAGGCCGTCTGGCACGGTCGTGAAGGGACCGGCCCCGGCTCCCTGCGCCTGGCGGCCCGTACCGTCGGCTTCGCCGCCGAGCAGGGCGTCCGGCCGGTGCTCGCCAACGCCGTCCGCTACGCCGACCCCGGCCAGGGTCAGGTCGCCGACGTACTGGACGCCGCCCGCCGCCTCGTCCCCATCGACGCCACCAAGGAGCTGGACTCCGGTGAGGCCTGGCTCAAGGGCGCGGACGCCATGCGGCACGCCGCCGAGCGCGTCGTGGAGGCCGCGGGCTTCCGGCGCGAGGTGGCCCACCGCCTGCTGGAGCAGACCCGGGCGACGGCCGCCGAGTGCCTGGTCGATCCCGAGGACGACCTCGGCATGGGCGCCGTCCACTTCCCCGAACCGCACCTCGTGGGCGCCGGCCGTCGCACCGCCCAGCGCGCGCTCGCCTCCCGGGCGGCGGCGGGCATGGTGCGGCGCGGCTACGACCGTTCCCCCGGCGCGCGGCGCCACTGGGAGCGGATGCACCACGAGCTGGACATCATCGCCCACCACGGCTTCGCCTCGTACTTCCTCACCGTTGCCCAAGTGGTGGACGACGTACGGGACATGGGCATCCGGGTCGCCGCGCGCGGCTCCGGCGCCGGCTCGCTCGTCAACCACCTCCTCGGCATCGCGCACGCCGACCCGGTCGAGCACGGGCTGCTGATGGAACGCTTCCTGTCCAGGGAGCGGGTCGTGCTGCCCGACATCGACATCGACGTGGAGTCCGCGCGCCGCCTGGAGGTCTACCGCGCGATCATCGGCCGCTTCGGCACCGAGCGGGTCGCCACGGTCGCCATGCCGGAGACGTACCGGGTGCGCCACGCCATCCGCGACGTCGGCGCCGCCCTGTCCATGGACCCGGCCGAGATCGACCGCGTCGCCAAGTCCTTCCCGCACATCCGCGCCCGCGACGCCCGCGCGGCTCTCGAGGAGCTGCCCGAGCTGAGGGAGCTGGCGGGGGAGAAGGAGAGGTACGGGAAGCTGTGGGAGCTGGTGGAGGGCCTCGACGCCCTCCCGCGCGGCGTCGCCATGCACCCCTGCGGAGTGCTCCTCTCCGACGCCTCCCTGCTCTCCCGTACGCCGGTCATGCCGACCAGCGGCGAGGGCTTCCCCATGGCGCAGTTCGACAAGGACGACGTCGAGGATCTCGGGCTGCTCAAGCTGGACGTGCTCGGCGTGCGGATGCAGTCGGCGATGGCGTACGCGGTCACCGAGGTGAAGCGGGCGACGGGCACCGAGATCGACCTGGACGCGGTGCCGGACGGCGATCCGGCGACGTACCGGCTGATCCGCTCCGCCGAGACGCTGGGCTGCTTCCAGATCGAGTCGCCGGGGCAGCGGGACCTGGTCGGCAGGCTCCAGCCGGCCGGCTTCCACGATCTCGTCGTCGACATCTCGCTCTTCCGGCCCGGCCCGGTCGCCGCCGACATGGTGCGGCCGTTCATCGAGGCCCGGCACGGGCGGGCACCGGTGCGTTATCCGCACGACGATTTGTCGGAGCCCCTGGAAAGCACGTACGGGGTCGTCGTCTTCCACGAGCAGATCATCGACATCGTGGACATCATGACCGGCTGCGGGCGCGGTGAGGCGGACCGGGTGCGGCGCGGGTTGTCCGACCCGGAGTCGCAGGGGCGGATCAAGGTGTGGTTCGCGCAGCACGCGACGGCGAACGGATATGACGCGGAAACGATTCAGCGGACCTGGGAGATCGTCGAGGCCTTCGGTTCGTACGGCTTCTGCAAGGCGCACGCCGTCGCCTTCGCCGTGCCGACGTACCAGTCGGCGTGGCTGAAGGCGCACCACCCGGCCGCCTTCTACGCGGGTCTGCTCACCCACGACCCCGGCATGTATCCCAAGCGGCTGCTGCTGGCGGACGCGCGGCGGCGCGGGGTGCCGATACTGCCGTTGGACGTGAACAAGTCGGGGGTCGCACACAGGATCGAACTGATGTCTGAATCGCGGGTGTGGGGGCTCCGATTGGCCCTCCGTGACGTGCACGGCATCAGCGAGGCCGAGGCGGAGCGGATCGCCGACGGGCAGCCGTACGCCTCCCTGCTCGACTTCTGGGAACGGGCCCGCCCCAGCAGGCCGCTGGCCGGACGGCTCGCCCAGGTCGGCGCGCTGGACGCGTTCGGCGCCAACCGCCGCGACCTGCAACTGCACCTGACCGAGCTGCATCGCGGCGCCCGGGCCGGACGCGGCGACCAGCTCCCCCTGTCCGGCGGACGGAAGACCGCCCCGGCCGGACTTCCCGACCTCACCTCGGCGGAGAAACTCAGCGCCGAACTGGGCGTGCTCTCCATGGACGCCTCGCGCAACCTGATGGACGACCACCGCATCTTCCTGAACGAGCTGGGCGTCATGTCGGCCAAGCGGCTGCGCGACGCCCGGCACGGGGAGACGGTGCTGGTCGCGGGCGCCAAGGCGGCCACCCAGACACCGCCGATCCGCTCCGGCCGGCGGGTCATCTTCTCCACCCTGGACGACGGCACAGGCCTGGTCGACCTCGCCTTCTTCGACGACTCCCACGACGCCTGCGCGCACACCGTCTTCCACTCCTGGCTGCTGCTGGTGCGCGGGGTGGTGCAGCGGCGCGGCCCGCGCAGCCTCAGCGTGGTCGGCTCCGCCGTCTGGAACCTCGCCGACCTGCTGGAGGTGCGCCGGGAGGAGGGGCTGGAGGGCGTCGCGGCCCGGTTGGCCGGAACGGGCGGAACGGGCGGGCCCTCGGGTGACGGTCCCGGCGACGGCCCGGCGCGCACACGCCTGGCCGGTTCGGACGGGCAGCCCGCGCCGACGGGTTCCGCGGCCCGGGACCCGATGGAACAGCGGCGCATCCGCATGTCCACGGGGTACGAGATGCACCCATGGGCCGACCTGCGCCCCGCGGGCGAAGGGCCCGCGGTGGGAAGGAAGTTGTGGCACCAGAGTCCGGGGAGTGCGGGATGACCATTCTCTGCGTACGTTTCCAGCTGCCGCCGATGTACGAGGCGGCCCTGCCCCAGCTGCTGGGGCTGCTGGAGGAGTTCACGCCGGTCGTCGAGGCGTTGCCGCCGGACGGGGCGCTGGCCGACCTGCGCGGCGCCGAGCGGTACTTCGGGCGCGACGCCGTGGAACTGGCCTCGGTGATCCGCGTCCGCTCCCTCGCGCTGTACGGCGTCGACTGCGTGACCGGCGCCGGACCGGGCCCGATGCTGGCCCGCATGGCCCTGCGGGACGCCCGGCCGGGGCTGACCCGCGCGGTGCCCGAGGGTGAGGTGCGGGAGTTCCTCGCCGACAAACCCGTCGCCGCACTGCCCGGCGTCGGCACCGCGACCGCCCGCACCCTGTGCGAGTACGGTCTCGACACCCTCGGCCGGGTCGCCGCCGCGCCCCTGTCCACGCTCCAGCGGCTGGTCGGCGCCAAGGCGGGCCGCGAACTGCGCGAGAAGGCGGGGGGCGTCGACCGCGGCCGGGTCGTACCCAACGGCGTCTCACGGTCCCTGGCCACCGAACGCCCCTTCACCCGCGACGAACTCGACCCCGGCCGGCACCGCCGCGCCCTGCTCTCGGCCGCCGGGGAACTGGGCTCCCGGCTGCGCGCCGTGGACAAGGTCTGCCGCACCCTCACCCTCACCGTGCGCTACGCCGACCGCTCCGCGACCACCCGAAGCCGCACCCTGAAGGAGCCGACCGCGCACTCGGCGGCGCTGACCCGGACCGCGTACGACATGTACGAGGCGCTCGGCCTCCAGCGTGCCCGGGTCCGCTCGGTCGCTCTGCGGGCCGAGGGCCTCGCCCCCGCCGAGCAGGCCTCCCACCAGCTCACCTTCGACCCCGTGGACGAGAAGGTCCGCCGGATCGAGGAGGTCGCGGACCGCGCGCGGGCGAAGTTCGGGCCGAGGGCGGTGATGCCGGGGTCGCTGGCGGCGTGAGGCCCCCGCGGGTCAGTTGGCCCACGGGGGAGTGAGCCGGGTGCCGTCGGCCAGCTCCGCCTGAAGGCCGACGGACGTGGTGACCCAGGAGGTCGCGGTCCGGTCGGTCGGGTTCTCGACGGCGAGGGTCGCCCCCGGATTGATGATCACCGTGTCGCCCGCGGTGACGCGCTCGGTGCGGCCGTCGAGGGTGATCAGCAGTTCGCCGGTGAGCAGGTGGAAGATCTCCTCCCGGTCGACGCTGTGCGCGGGCGCCTTCGTGCCCGCCGGGATCTCGCCCCGCCAGGCGCACAGCTCCTTGCTGCCGGTGCGGGGAGTGGCGTACGAGACGAAACGGGCGCCGTGGATCTCGTGGGTGACGGCTTCGGACGAGCGGACGACGGGCATGGCGGACTCCTGCCGGTGTATTGGTCAACCAACTTGACTACTTTGCCGGTCCTCATGGTCAAGCTGCTTGACCGATGCGTCAAGGGTGTTTCAATGCCCCGTGCAGAATTCCGACGCCATGGCCCTGTCCGCCGCCCTGCTTGCCGCCGCCGGAGGGCTCACGCAGCGCATCCACGAGGGTGTCGTCGCCCGCGGCTTCGAAGGAGTACGGCCCGCGCACGGCTTCGCCTTCGTCCGGCTGGCCCCGGACGGTGCGACGGTCACCGACCTCGCCACGCACCTCGGGATGACCAAGCAGGCCGCCAGTCAGCTCGTCGACGAGCTGGTCCGCAAGGGGTACGTCGAACGCCGGCCGCACCCCGGCGACGCGCGGGCCCGGCTGGTCGTACTGACCGAGTCGGGGTGGGCCTGCACGCGGGCCGCGGAGGAGGCGGCGGCGGAGGCCGTGCGCGCGTGGGTCGACGTGCTGGGCGAGAGCGAGGTCCGCGCGCTGCGTGACCGACTGCTGCGTGTGGCGCCCGGCGGGCGGATACGGCCCGCCTGGTGACCTCCCGTCACCCGACGTCATCGACCGGCGGGCGCCCGGGCACGCCGAACGGGGTCTGCCCGGCCTGAGCCGCCGGACAGACCCCGCCTTCCCCCGCGTCGTGGGTCAGCCGCTGTGCCGGCCACCGGTCGTCGCCCGCCGGCGCACCGACGCGAACAGGACGGCCGCACCGACCGCCAGGGCGGCGGCGCCACCGACGGCGATGTAGGGCGTGGTGCTGTCCCCGCCGGTCTCGGCGAGGTTCTCGGTGCCCGCGCCGGCGGCCTTGACCTGGTTGGGCTCGCCGGAACCGGCGGCCTCGGCGACGGTGTCCGCGGCCGCGTCCGGCGCCTCCTCGGGGGCGGCCGGATCCGTCGGGTCCGTCGTCGTCTCGGCGTCCTGGTCGCCGTGGCCGTGGTGCTCGATCGTCGACTTGTCGGCCGCGGCCGCGATCTGCTCCTCGGACGGCGCGGAGGCCTCGGGGGCCGGGGCGGCACCGTCCGCGCTGTCCCCACTCGCCGTGTCCCCGCTCGCCGTGTCCCCGCTCGCCGTGTCGCCGTCCGCCGCATCGCTGTTGGCGCCGCCGAAGGAGATGTCGGAGCAGGAGTAGAACGCCTCCGGGCTGTCCGAGCGCTGCCACACCGCGTACAGCAGGTGCTTGCCGGAACGCTCGGGGAGCGTGCCGGAGAAGGTGTAGAAGCCACCCGAGGCGGCCGGGTCGGTGACCGTCGCCACCGGCGCGGACAGGTCCAGGTCGCCCCAGCCCAGCGGTCCCGCCGGGTCGTAACCCGGCTTGGTGATGTACACCTTGAAGGTGCCCACGTGCGGGGCCGTCACGCGGTACTTGAAGGTGTACGAGCCGCTGCTCACGCTGGTCGCGGGCCAGTCGGCGCGGGCCAGGTCCATGCCCTTGAAGGCCGGGTCGTTGGCGCTGCACAGCTTGCCGTCCGGGATCAGCTCCTGGTGCTTTCCGGCGGCGTTGCCGATGCGGATGCCGTTCCAGTCGTAGAGCGCCTGGGTGCCGCCGGCGGCGACCGCCGCCTTGCACGCGTCGGACTTCGGGTTCTCGGGGCCCTCGGCGTGGCACTGCGACACCCGGCTGACCGGGTCGCCCATCGAACCGTGGGCGGACGCGGGGGCGGCGGCCAGCGTGGTCAGGGCGAGCGGGGCGAGGCCGGCGACGGCGACGGCGGCGACCTTGCGGGACGCGGATGGTGCGGGCATGGGGAACTCCTCGAACGGTCACTGGGAACGTGGGGGCTTGCGCGGGCTCGGGCCCGGAACCCGTGGGGGTGATCAGCAAGCTAGCCCCCACGAACCGCGAAATCGCCTGCCGGCGAGGGGCGATGGAGATCCTTATGGTCGCGTTAAGGGAGTGCTCAGGCTGCGCTGAGGTAGCTACCGTTCGCGGCATGGCACCGATGCGAGAAGAGCGGATCCGGCAGGCGGTCAACGCCGACCTGCCCGCGGTGAGGGCCGTCACCGACGCCGCCTACCGCCCCTACGCCGAGCGCATCGGGGTGGTGCCGCAGCCCATGGAGGCGGATCACGCGGCGAACGTGGCCGCGGGGAAGGTCTTCGTCACGGGGCCGCAGGCATCCGGGGCGTCACGGGCGAGCCCGCCCGGGGCGTCGCGGGCCTCGTGGTCCTGGAGGCGTACGCGGACCATCTCTTCCTCGACAGCATCGCCGTCCACCCCGACGTGCACGGCAGGGGCGTGGGGCGGCGGATGCCGCGCTTCGTGGACGCACACGCGCGTGCACTGGGCCTGCCCGAGGTGAGGCTCTACACCAACGCGATGATGTGGGAGAACCAGGACCTCTACCCCAGGTACGGGTATGAGGTCGTGGAACGCCGGGTGGACGGGCCCCACGACCGCGTCCACTACCGTAAGCGGCTGCTCAGAGGCGTCTCATGAGACGACCGGGCCCCTCAGCCTTCCGGCCACCACGTGCGCGCGATGTCCTTGCGGACCTCCGGACGCCCCGCCGGGCGCTCGTCGGCCTCCTCGCGGACTCGGCGGGCGTCGGCCTTCTTCAGGGGCTTCTGCACGGTCAGACGGCGCATGGCTGCCTCCTTACGGATCCACCGGGTTCCGCGTTCTCACGGAGGTAGACCCATTCCCCGAGACTTACTCATCGATGCGTGACTGTCAGTGGCGGTTGTCACGATCCGGCGTCCCGATCCCGTTGTCAGTGGCGGATGTCACTCTTGGCGGCATGGCGAACGACAGTGACGAGACGACCGCGCCGGGTGTCGACGGGGACCCGGCGGTCGCGGCGTTCGACGACGAGCGGACCACGGTCCGCGCGACGCCGACGTGCGCCGGGCCTGGGCCGCCCGCCTGGAATCCTGGCTGCCCGCACGGGCCGGCGAAGTCCTCGACCCGGGCTGCGGCACCGGCAGTCCGTCGCTCCTCGCGGCCGAGCAGGGACACCGCGTCACCGGCGTCGACCGGTCACCGCCGCTGTGGGGGAGGGAGACGGCGGACTGGAGGCACGCGGTGGTCGCGACGCCCGGACGAACCGGGCGCGCTATTCCAGCAGGTCCGTGAAGTCGTCCCCGCGGGCCAGCCGTTCCAGCCCGTCCAACGCGGCCACGGCGGCGGCAGCGGCCTCGGGATCCCGCTCGGCCAGACCGCTCTCGGCGAACTCGTCCTCGTCCAGCCGCCGTACGTCCGTGCCGTCCGCGGAGCGCCACAGGTCCAGGTCGAGATCCTCCACGACCAGTTCCGTGCCGGTCAGCACGGCGGGGCGGGTGATGTCGCAGTACCAGCCCTTCAGCGCGCCCGTGCCGGTGCGCACCTCCTTCACGGCGTACCACCTGTCGCGCCAGTAGTACTCGGTGAAGACGTCGCCCGCCTCGAAGCGGACGAAGCCGAAGTCGCGGACGCCGGCACCGGCCCAGGGGGCGCGGACTGCGAGGCGGGTGCCGTCGTCGTGCAGCAGCTCGCTCGAGTACCGGATCTTCGTACGGCCCGCCTTGACCAGGACGACGTCGACGACGTCCACCCCGCCCGTCGTCTCAGCCGAGTTCGCGGACATGACGCACCTCCGTGGCGCAGATCTCGTACCCGAGCCACTTGTTGACGGCGAGCATCGGACCGTTGTCGGTGTCGTTGCCGGTGAACGCCTCCGTGTACCCGGCGGCGCGGGCCCGGTGCAGGGAGTCGGTCTTGGTGAGCTTGGCGAGTCCCCGGCCGCGGTGGGTGCGGACGGTGCCGGTCATCGCGGACGAGTAGCGTATGCCGCCGTCGGTGTAGGCGACGCTGAAGGCGATGGGGCGGCCGTCGACGACAGCGACCGAGGTCAGTTCACGGTTGAGCAGCGGGTGCCGCCAGGTCTCCGCGAGCCAGGCCTCGTAGTCCGTGAACTCGACGTCGACGTCGCTGGGTTCGTCGGCCAGCGTCTCCGCGTCCAGCTCGAACATCGGGCGGGGATCGTCGGCGAAGTCGGCGGCGGTGCGCAGTTCGACACCCGGGGGAGGGGACGGCGGGGGTGGGAGCGTGCCGTTCGCCAGGTCCAGGCGGAGGAAGTGGGCGGAGCGCCGCCGCTCGTAGCCGTGCCGCTCGGCGAAGGCCAGGTTGGCGGGCCCGTCCAGCACCCAGGCGAACAGCTTCGTCGCCCCCTCGGTGGCCAGGTACTCCTCGGCCGTACGCACCAGCAGCCCGCCGGCGCCGCGTCGGAGCCTGTCCGGGTGGACGTAGACGTTGAGGTACGCCTGGCCGGGTTCGGGGCTGTCGTGGACCAGTCCGATCTGCGCCGTGCCGATCGTCTCGCCGTCCTCCTCCGCGACGAGGGAACGGCTCCTGGAGTCCGGGTGGGTGTGGACGAGGCGGTGGACGACGCCCTCGGGCGTCCACAGGATGAACGGCACGGCGAGATGGCGGACGTGCGCGAAGGCCGCGACATCGGCCGGATCATCAGGACGCAGATCGCGTACGAGAACGGTCATGTGGGCGCACGCTACGGCGGGCGGGCGGTCGGCTGCCTCTCATTTTCCGGGGGATGCGCGACAATCGCTGCGTGACCTTGAAGATCGACATCGACGACGGTGCCCCGCCCTACGAGCAGGTGCGCGCGCAGATCTCCGAACAGGCGCGGTCGGGGGCGCTGCCGGTCGGGTACCGGCTGCCGACCGTGCGCGGGCTGGCCGAGTCCCTGGGGCTCGCCGCGAACACGGTCGCCAAGGCGTACCGGGCCCTGGAGGGGGACGGGGTGATCGAGACACGGGGGCGCAACGGAACGTTCGTCGCCGCCGCGGGGTCGGCGGCGGAGCGGGAGTTGGCGTCCGCCGCACAGGGTTATGCCGAGCGGGCACGGCGGCTCGGGATCGCGGAGGCGGACGCGCTGGGCGCGGTGCGGGAGGCCCTGCGGGCGGCTTACGGGGATTGAACGCCGTTCTGTGCGGGGACTGAGCGCCGTTCTGTGCGGGGACTGAGCGCCGTTCTGTGCGGGGGCTGAACGCCGTTCTGGTGGGGGCCGAGGGCCGTCCGTGGGTGCGCTGGGGCCGGTCGCGCCCTCGAGGCGGAGCCGCGCGATGTCTCAGCCCCGCGCCCCTCGGGGGGTGCGGGTGACCGTCGGTCGCACTGCTCGCGCCAGCCCGGCGAACGTCGCCGCGTCCCGGACGGCCGCCGCGTTCGGGTCGTTGTTGAAGTACGCGTGGACGTCCTGCTGAGGCCAGGTGTCCTGGATGCGCTGGACCCACGTCGCCAGCGACCGGCGTCCGTAGTGCGGCCAGGGGGCGGCGCGGCCCTGGTGGAAGCGGACGTAGCCCCAGTCGGTGGTGCGCCACAGTGGGGTGACCGGGCGGGCCCGGACGTCGGCCCAGCACAGTGCCGCGCCCCGCGAGGTGAGGACCTCCCGTACCTCGGGCGTCCACCAGGACTCGTGCCGGGGCTCCACCGCGACCCGGGTGCCGGGCGGGAAGCAGGCGAGGCAGGCGTCCAGGAGGCCCGCGTCGCCCCGCAGCGTGGGCGGCAGTTGCAGCAGGACCGGGCCGAGGCGGTCGCCCAGGCCGGCCGCGTGGGTCATCAGGCGGTCGACCGGCTCCTCGGGGTCCCGCAGGCGCTTGATGTGGGTGAGGTAGCGGCTCGCCTTGACGGCGACCACGAAGTCCGCCGGCACCCGCTCGCGCCATGCCTCGAACGTTTCCCGCGCGGGCAGCCGGTAGAAGGCGTTGTTGATCTCGACCGTCGCGAAAGCGGCCGCGTACCGTTCCAGCCACAGCCGGACGGGCAGACCGGGCGGGTACAGGACGTCCCGCCAGTCCCGGTACTGCCAGCCCGACGTGCCGACGAACAGGCTCATACCCCCATCAAAACACGCCCCGTCGAAACACCCGGCCGTCCTCGCTACAGGTAGAGGCCGGCCTCCGCCCCGGCCCGCGGCTCCGGCAGCGCGGTGGGCGAGGTGCCCCGGCGCAGCGCGTACAGCTCCGCCAGCGTCGCGCCCTCCCGGCCCACTCCCTCCTCGGTGCCCAGCCAGTCCACCGCCTCCCGGCGGGTCAGCGCGCCGACCTCGATGCGGGCCAGGCAGCGGCCGGGACGGACGACGGCGGGGTGGAGGCGCTCCAGGTCCTCGTTGGTGGTCACCCCCACCAGGACGTTGCGGCCCTGGCCGAGTAGTCCGTCGGTCAGGTTCAGCAGCCGCGAGAGCGCCTGGCCGGCGGTGTGCTTGGCCTCGCCGCGGATCAGCTCGTCGCAGTCCTCCAGCAACAGCAGCCGCCAGCGGCCCTTGCCCGCCGAGTCCTCCTCGCCGATGGCGATGTCCATCAGATAGCCGACGTCGGAGAAGAGCCGCTCCGGGTCCAGCACGCAGTCCACCTGGCACCAGTCCCGCCAGGACCGGGCGAGGGTGCGCAGCGCCGACGTCTTGCCGGTGCCGGGCGGCCCGTGCAGGAGCAGCAGTCGGCCCGCGATGTCCTCGGGCGTCGTCTTCATCAGGCGGTCCATCGCGTCCGCGACCGGCGCCGTGTAGTTGGCCCGGACCTCGTCCCAGGTGCCCGCGGAGATCTGCCGGGTGGTGCGGTGCGGACCGCGGCGCGGGGAGACGTACCAGAAGCCCATCGTGACGTTCTCCGGCTGTGGTTCGGGCTCGTCCGCCGCGCCGTCCGTCGCGTCGGCGAGCACCTTCTCGGCCAGGTCGGAGCTGGTCGCCGTCACGGTGACGTCGGCGCCCCGGTTCCAGCGCGAGACCAGCAGCGTCCAGCCGTCGCCCTCCGCCAGCGTCGCGCTGCGGTCGTCGTCGCGGGCGAGGCGCAGCACGCGGGCGCCGGGCGGCAGCAGGGTCGCCCCGGACCTCACGCGGTCGATGTTCGCGGCGTGCGCGAAGGGCTGCTCGCCCGTCGCGAAACGGCCGAGGAACAGCGCGTCGACGACATCGGACGGGGAGTCGCTGTCGTCGACGTTGAGCCGGATCGGCAGGGTGTCGTGCGGGTTCACGGACATGCCGCCATGATCCGGCACCCGGCCGCCGCGTGCACCCGGTTTCCCGGGCACGCGCGGGCCACCCGGCCCACCCGGCGCGCAAGGCACGGGGTCGAAGCGGCCGGTGGCCGGCGGTTCAGGCACCGGCACCCAGCACCCGCCCCCGCAGCTGACGGGCCCTGCGCAGTGCGGCGTACCCCTTGGTGAGGGCCCGGTCCCGGGCGAAGGTACGGGCGATCGCGCGGCCCTCGACGAGCCGGGCGAACTCGTCGGGCCCCGTGCCGCGGCGCACGGTGACCCGCCGCAGGGCGTACGGCCCCTGGGCGCGGCGAGCCAGGCCGTTGCCGACGGCGAGCGCCTGCGCGTACCCCGTCTCGCGCACCGCCCGCCGCACCCGGCGGTCGGAGTACCCGTAGGGGTAGGCGAACGAGGCCGGTACGGCGCCCACTTGGTCGGCGACGATCTCCTTGCAGTGGATCAGCTCGTACCGCAGCCGCTCCTCGGCGAGCTGGTCGAGCTGCGGATGGGTGTGGCTGTGCCCGCCGATCTCCACGCCGGCGGCGGCCAGTTCGCGGACCTGGTCCCAGTCGAGCATGGTGTCCAGGGCGCCCCCGGTGTCGTACGGGCCGCGCAGCCAGCCGGTCGAGACGAACAGGGTGGCCGGAAAGCCGTGCCGCGCGAGGGCGGGCAGGGCGTGCCGGTGCACGCCCTCGTAGCCGTCGTCGAAGGTGATGAGGACGGGCCGCTTCGGCAGCGGGCGCCCGGAGCGCCAGGCGGCGGCCAGCTCCGCCGTGCCGATCGGGGTGAGTCCCCGGTCGGCGATCACGGCCATCTGCTCGGCGAACGCCGCCGGGGTCACCGACAGGTCGCGGGTCGCGTCGTTCGGTTCGGCCGCGACGGCGTGGTACATGAGGGCCGGCACGCGCGTGTCCGCGTCGTCCGACTCAGTCATGCGCGCCCCCTTCGACGGGCGCCACGGAGAAGGTGGCGCCGCCCCGCCGAGCCCGCAGACTCCCCACCGCGTAGCCGCCCGCCGCCGTGAGTACCCCGGCGACGATCGCTCCCGCCCGGCCCGCGCCGCCCGGCCGGGCCAGCACGGCGTCGCGCAGTCCGCGCACCACGCCGGCCGGCAGGACGCGGGTGGCGTACCGGCGTTCGGACTCGAGGCCCTTGTCCGCGCCGACGCTGCGCGCCACCAGGGCTTTGGAGAGTCCCTCGGCGTAGGTGCGGGTACGGAAGTAGCCGAAGTGCTCGCGCACCTCGGGCACCCGGTGGTGGATCACCGCCCGGTCGTCGATCAGCAGTACGGCGTCGGGCCGGGCGCGGGTGAGCCGGATGCACAGCTCGGTCTCCTCGCAGCCCAGCGGTCGCTTGTCGCCGTCCCGCCCGATACCGGTGGCGAAGCCGCCCGCCGCGTCGAACGCCTCGCGCCGGAAGGAGGCGTTGCCGCCCAGCACGTTGCGCACCCGGACCCGGCCGGGCGGCAGGCCCCGGTACGTGCAGCCCACCACCCAGTCGAACTCCTCCGGGAACCAGTCGGGCCGGCGTCCGGACGCCCAGATCGGCACCGTGCGCCCGCCGACGGCGACGACCGCCGGGTCGGCGTACCCCTCGGCGAAGTGCCGCAGCCAGTCGCGCTCGGCCACGGCGTCGTCGTCGAGGAAGGCGATCACCTCCCCGCGCGAGGCGGCGATGCCGGTGTTGCGGCCGGCGGACAGGCCGCGGGGGCCCGCGTTGGCGAGCACTCGCACCTCCCGCGTCTCCTTGTACTCCTTCAGCAGCCGGTCCCTCAGCGCCTGGTTGTGGTCGACGACCAGCAGGGTCTCCCGGGCCTGGTGGGACTGCGCCCGCACCGAGGAAACCGCCGCGAGGATGTCCTCCCAGCGGTCCTCGGTGTAGACGCAGATCACGACGGAGATCGTGGGCGAGGCGTCGGAACCGATCAAGACGCCTTCCTCCGGACCGGGACGGCCGGGGCGGCCGGGGCGACCGGGCCCGCCGGGCCCACCGAGGCCAGTGTCGGCGCGTGCGTACGGCTGCGCAGCGCACGCCGGTTGGAGCGCTCGTCGAGGATCACTCTGAGCACCCGCAACCCGTCCCGCACGGCACGCAGGTTGCTGACGCCGTGGATGCGCAGGTACTCGTGGCTGGGTATCTCCTGGACCTTCAGGCCGGCCTTGACGACCCGGATGTTCATCAGGGTCTCGACCTCGAAGCCGGTGCAGTCGAGGTCGATCTTGTCCAGGCAGTGCCGCCAGAAGGCGTTGTAGCCGTAGCACAGGTCGGTGTAGCGGGCGCCGAACTTCTGGTTGACCACCGCGCACAGGGCGCGGTTGCCGAGCTTGCGGATGAAGGTCATGTCGTCGGTGCCGCCGCCGTTGGCGAAGCGCGAGCCCTTGGCGAAGTCCGCGCCCGAGACGAGGGCGGAGACATACGACACGATCTCCTGGCCGTCGGCCGAGCCGTCGGCGTCGACCATCACGATGATGTCCCCGGTGCACGCCTTGAAGCCGGTGATCAGCGCGTCGCCCTTGCCCTTGCCGCGCTGCTCGACGACCTTGACGTCCGGCCACAGCTCCCGGGCGACCTCGACGGTGCCGTCGGTGGAGTTGCCGTCCACCAGGACCACCTCGTGGACCCAGTCGGGCAGTGTCTTGAAGACGTAGGGAAGGTTCTCCGCCTCGTTCATGGCGGGTATCACCACGCTCACCGGCGGTGCTATCGCCAGATGCGAGGAGACGGGCCGGTACTTCCCGGCGGGTGACGGATCGGAAGACGGCTCGCGCGACGGCTCGTTGCCCGTCGACGCCGGCTGCAGGACTGAGCTCATGAGTCTGGTCCCTCTCGTCCGGCGGACCGCCCGCCCCAGGGGCGGTCCGGCTCTGTATCCGGTTCGAAAGGGGGGTTCTCACCCACGGCGCGACGGCATGCGTCTTTGTGCGTGCCAGGTGAGCTGGCGAAGCCTGTCGGCGCCGGAAAGAAACGGCAGCCGACTGCGCGGCACGGCCCGGTCACCGGTGCGGTCACCGAGCACGGCACCCCC
>NZ_BAABCQ010000147.1:0-19799 GCF_039539045.1 Streptomyces marokkonensis | reverse complement strand
GGCGGTCTGCTCGCGGTGAAGGTCGTGCATCAACGGAGCGTGCGGACCTCGGTGGTTCACCGCTCGCGCGGCGTGGTGGGCTCCGGCTCGGGGGCGCCGTGTTCGCCCAGCCAGCGGGCCATTTTGCCGCGTCGGCCGATGGCGCGCAGGCGGCGTTCCGTGGCCTCCCGGACCTCGGGCGTGGTGATGAGCAGGAGCTCGTCCTCGGCGTGCAGCACCGTGTCGCGGTCGGGCACCAGGGTGGTGTCGCCCCGGACGATCAGGGTGAGGACGGTCGGGTGCGGCAGCCGCAGTTCGAAGACGGCGACCCCGTGCAGGCGGGAGCCCGGTGGGACGGTCACGGTGAGCAGGTCGGCGTCCAGGACGTCGAGGGGAGCGGTCTCGACCTGGATCTCACGCAGCGCGTCGGAGCGGGCCAGACCCAGCCGCCGGGCGACGGCGGGCAGCGTGGGGCCCTGGACGAGGGTGAAGAGGACGACGAGGACGAAGACGATGTTCAGGACGTCGCCGGCGCCCGTGACCCCTTCGACGATCGGGAAGGTGGCGAGCACGATGGGGACCGCGCCGCGCAGGCCCGCCCAGGAGATGAACGCCTGCTCGCGCCAGGGGATGCGGAAGGGGAGGAGACAGAGCAGGACGGAGACGGGGCGGGCGACGAGGAGCAGGACCAGGCCGACGAGGAGCGCGGGGAGGATCGCGGAGGGCAGTTCGCTCGGGTCGACGAGCAGGCCGAGCATGACGAACAGGCCGATCTGGGCCAGCCAGCCGGCGCCTTCGGCGAAGGAGCGGGTGGCGGCTCGGTGCGGCAGCTTGGCGTTGCCGAGCACGAGACCGGACAGGTAGGCGGCGATGATGCCGCTGGCGTTCACGGCGCCGGCCGCGGCGAACGCGACGATGCCGAAGCCGACCGTGGCGAGCGGGTACAGGCCGGTGGCGGGCAGGGCGATGTGCCGCAGGGCGGCGGCGCCCAAACGGCCGATCAGTACGCCGAGGGTGCCGCCGATCACCAGTTGGTAGAGCAGGTCGCCGACGACCGGGGCGGGGCCGGGCAGATCGCCGGCGGTGGTGGTGGCGAAGATCAGGACCAGGATGATGGTGGGGGCGTCGTTGAAACCGGACTCCGCCTCCACCAGCCCCGTCACCTTCTGCGGCAGCGGGAGCGAGCGCAGTACGGCGAAGACCGCGGCGGCGTCGGTGGAGGAGACGATGGCGCCGAGCAGCAGAGCCAGGTGCCAGTCCATGCCCAGCAGCCAGTGGGCGCCGGCCGCGGTGACCGCGACGGAGACGGCCACGCCCGCCGTGGCGAGCACGCCGGCGGGGGCGAGCAGGCGCTTGACGTCGCTCCACTGGGTGGTGAGGCCGCCCTCGACGAGGATGACCGCGAGGGCGGCGGTGCCGAGCGCCTGGGCCAGCTGCGCGTCGTCGAAGTTCAGGCCCAGCCCGTCCTCACCGGCCACGACGCCCACCGCGAGGAACAGCAGCAGGCTGGGCAGGCCGACGCGATGGGCGGCGCGGGCGGCGGCGATGCTGGCCAGCAGCACCGTGCCGCCGATCAGCAGGGTCAGGTAGAGCTCGGGCAGGGTCATCGACCGGGCCCCGAGTCGTCCGGGACCGGCCCGCGGTCAGCGGGGCCAGAAGCGGGGCGGGGGGTGCCGGTTCGGGCGCGTGCGTCGGTGCGGGTCGAGGAGTTCCCCGGCCACGCCCGCCAGGACCAGACCGGTGGCGATGAGCAGCCCGTGGGCCAGGGCGATGCCGGCGCCCAGCACCGCCAGGGCGGTGGCGAGCAGCAGCCAGGCCCCGACGTAGCGGTACTCGCGCGGCCGGCGGGGACGGCCGGTGTCGAAGGCGTGGGCGAACCGGGGGTCGTCGCGGCGCAGACGGGACTCGATCTCACTGAGCCGCTGGTCGTCGGATCGGGGCATGGTGTCCTCCTCCCGGCGCGGGGCCCTGGACAGGCGACGCGGTCGGTAGGGCGGGCCATCTGCTCTCCTTGCGAGGTGGGAACGTCACGATCACACCAGGGCGAAGTGGCGCAGCCGCGCATACGTGGCCGACCCACCCCGGGCGGTCCGGGACAGGAGGAAGGGTGGGCGGGTCGGCTCCAGCCTCTCCTTGTTCAGGGGGTGCGCGCTATCCGGTACGGAGCCCAGATGTGACCGGACGCGACCTGTATGTCTTCAGCGGGTGATCCGATGCCGATCATCGGCACCGGCACCGGCACCGGCGTCGGCGTGATGCCGGCGAAGCGCAGGACGTCCGCGTACTCGACTGCCGGCCGGTGGACCTGCTGCCCTGGCCTCCCAGCCCGCCCGGGCGCAATCTGGGAGAAGATCTGCGTGCCCTGCGTGCCCGCGGGGGGACCGACCGGGAAGGACCGTCTCGTGATCATCTTCGGCACCAAGGGATACCTCTACCAGCTCGCGATACTGACGCTGGTGTGCGGCCAGTGCGGCAACCCCTCCGCACACACGCTCAGGAAGCGCGTCTCGAAGTTCACGCTGTTCTTCGTGCCGCTGTTCCCGTTCTCCACGAAGTACCTGACGCAGTGCACCTTCTGCGGCGCCGAGCAGCAGGTGAGCAAGGAGCAGGCCGAACACCTTCAGACGCAGGCCGTGAGTGGTCAGGGCGGCCTCGGCGGTCAGTCGTACGGGCCGTCGCAGCAGCAGCCGTACCAGCGGCCGTGACACCCGACGGCGAGGCGTCGGCGCCGGGCCCGTCGGAAGCCGCGGAGGACGGCCGCTGACCAGGCCTTCGCGCGTTGCCGGTTTCCGGCAGCCTTGACTACCCTCACGTTGCCGGACACCGCGCACCGGGCGTGAACGGCGGCAGGGGAGGCGCGGCGTGACGGACCAGCAGACCGATCAGCGGCAGACCGATCAGCGGCACGCGGAACAACAGCGCACGGATCAGCAACGGGCTGATCAGCAACGGACGGTTCAGCAGCGGGCGGACGACCAGCGGGCGGATCAGCAGGAGACGTACCTGACCGGGTACTCCGAGATCCTCGCGCAGGCCGCAGGCACCGGGCGCCGGCTGAACCGTGACGAGCTGGAGAGCCGGCGGCTCTTCGGCGAGCAGGCCGCGGAGGCGGGCCACAGTCTGCGCAGTCTCGTTCGGCTGCACCTGGACGCCACGCGCGCGTCCTGGCCCGGCGGCGGTACGGCGGCCTCCGGCACCGGCGTCACGGACAGTGTGCTGGCCGCCGTCGCCCAGGCCGTGGACGCCTTCGCCGAGGGCTACGAACGCGCCCAGCGTCTCGCCGTACGGCAGGAGGAGGCCGCGCGGCGGGAGTTCATCGACGACCTGCTCTACGGGCGCAGCGACCTGGGTCGGCTCGCCGAACGGGCCGAACGCTTCGGGCTCGTCCTCTCCCGCGCCCACGCCGTCGCGGTGGCCGAGGGGCCCGAGACGTACGACGACACCGCCCAGGTCACCCGGCTCGTGGAGAACGCGCTGATCTCCCGCTTCGGCGACCGGCGCATCCTGATCACCACCAAGAACGGGCAGCTGATCTGCATCGCGCCCGGCGACCAGGACGACGTCCTCTCCTTCTTCGCCAAGCAGGCGTTCGCCGCCACGGACGGCAGCCGGGTCGCCATCGGGCGCCCCCAGAACGGCGCGGGCGGCGTGGTGCACAGCTACGAGGAGGCGCTGAGCACCCTCGAACTCGCCGAGCGGCTGGAGCTCGACGAGCCCGTGCTGCGCGCCGCCGAACTGCTCGTCTACCCGGTGCTCACCCGTGACCGGCAGGCCATGGCCGACCTCGTGGTCAGCGTGCTGGGTCCGCTGCGCGGGGCCCGCGGCGGAGCCGAACCGCTGCTGCGGACCCTGGAGACGTACTTCGACGCCGGCTGCACCGCGGCCGAGGCCGCCCGGCGCCTCGCGCTCAGTGTTCGGGCCCTCACCTACCGGCTGGACCGCATCCACCAGCTGACCGGGGCCAACCCCGCCGACCCCGTGCACCGCTACACCCTGCAGACCGCGGTCATCGGGGCACGGCTGCTGCGGTGGCCCGCCCAGGAGATCTGAGCGGGCCGGCCGGAAGTGGTGGGGGCGGTAGGGCGGTGGGTCAGCCCGTGATCTCCACCTTGCCGTTGAGCTGCGGGCCCGACCCGTCCGACCCGTGGGACCCGTCCGGCTGACCCTGCTGGCCCGCCCGGTCCGGCCCGTCCTGCGTCTTCGCGGCCTGTCCGGTGATGTTCTTCAGCAGAGCCGGCAGGTCGACGCCCGTGGTGGAGCCCAGCAGTTCCATGCCCTGCGCCACGTTGTCGGCGACCGTGCGCGACAGCCGGCTCGCGCCGTCCGTCGAGATGACCGTCATCTTGTCCACGGCCGCGAGCGGCTCGGCCGCCTTGGCCACCACCTGCGGCAGCACCTCGACCAGCATCTGGAGCACGGCCGCGTCGCCGTACTTCCCGAAGGCATCGGCCTTCTGCCGCATGGCCTCGGCCTCGGCCGAGCCCTTGGCACCGATCGCCGCGGCCTCCGCCTCGCCCTCCAGCCGTACGGCCTCGGCGATCGCCACACGTCGGGAACGCTCGGCCTCACCCTGCTTGAGGCCCTCGACGGCCTCCGCCTCGGCCAGCGCGCCACGCCGCTGCTTCTCGCCCTCACCGGTGAGCCGGGCCCGCTCGGCCTCGGCCTGGGCGGCGGCGATCTCGGCCGACCGCTCGGCCTCCGCCTGCTTCACCCGCGCCACCCGGCGGGCCTCCGACTCCTGCTCGGCCGCGTACCGCTTGGCGTCGGCGGGCTTGCGCACCTCGGTGTCCAGCTCGCGGTCCTTCAGCGCGGCCTGCCGCTCGGCGACCTTCTCCTGCTCGGCGAGGATCTCCTGCTCCCGAGCCGCCTGTGCCAGGGGGCCGGAGGCGTTGGCGCGGGCCGACGCCTGGTCGGTCTCGGCCTTGATCTCCGCCTGCTTCAGGTAGAGGGTCCGCTGCGCGACCGCGATCTCCTCCTCGGCCTTCAGCCGCGCCTGCTCGGCGGCCCGCCGGGCCACCGCTTCGGCGATGTCGGCCTCCTGCCGGGCCCGCGCCGCCTCGGGACGGCCGAGGTCCTCCAGGTAGGAACCCTCGGTGGTGATGTCCTGGATCTGGAACGCGTCCAGTACCAGGCCCTGCCCGGACAGGCTCGCCTCCGCCTCCTCGGCGACCTGCCCGGCGAACGCGGCCCGGTCCCGGATGACGTCCTCCACGGACATCCGGCCGACGATCGCGCGCAGTGCGCCGGACAGCACCTCCTGGGTGAAGCCGACGATGCCGTCCTGCTGCATCAGGAACCGCTGCGCGGCGGCGCGGATCGCGTCCTCCGTGCCGCCGACCTTGACGATCGCGACGCCTTCCAGGTTGGCCTTGACCCCGCGCAGCGTCACCGCGCCGCGCACGGCGACCGGGATGTGCCGCGAGGAGAGGTCCAGCGTGAACCTCTGCTGCACGAACGGCACGACGAAGACGCCGCCGCCGACCACGACCTTCTGGCCGCTGTTGTCGGTGAACACCCGGCCCGTCTCCGGATCGGTCGACTTCTTGCCGCGCCGTCCCGTGATGATGAACGCCTCGCTCGGCCCGGCCACCTTGTAGCGGCTGACCACCACCAGCGCGAGCAGCACCAGGAGTACGACGACCCCCAGCACCGCGATGACGACAGGACTCATGGCAACGCCCCCGAATCACAGAACACGGAACACACAACGCGCAGAACTAGACGAAACAGCGGAACACGGAACACAGAGCACAGAACAGGAAAGAAGAGGAAGAGGGGGAGAGACAGGAGCCCGTTCAGCGGTCCACCGGACGCACCACGACCGACGTACCGGTCGGCACCGCCTCGACCCACACCTCGGCACCCCGTGCCACCGGCCCCGCACTGCGCGCCGCGCACTTCAGCGGCTGGCCGGCGAGCCGGAGCAGCACCTCGCCGAAACCGTCCGCGGGGATCGCGGTGACGACCTTGCCGGACGTGCCGAGCAGATCGTCCGTACTGGGCGTGACAGCGGTCTGGTCCCGCATCAGCGCTCGGCTGAAGCGGTACGTCAGCCAGCCGGCCCCCACTCCGGCGACCGCGCCGGCCCCGGCGGCGACCGCGGGGCCGGCCCAGCCGGTGCCGAGGACGATGGCCCCACCGAAGCCGGTCATCGCCGTGAACCCGGCGACGACCGGCAGCGACAGCCACCCCTCCAGGACGCCGTCCAGCACTCCGTCGAACGCGCCTTCCAGCAGTCCGTCGAAGACCAGCGACAGGGCGAGCAGCACGACCCCCGTGATGCCAAGTCCGATGAACCAGGCCATGCGTGCCGTCCCCCTCTCGCCCGTCGCTGAGCTTCGGTGAAACGAATAGTCACATGCGGCCCGGGTCCGCGTCATTGCCGTGTTCCGGCAATCTTTACGCGGCTTTAATGCCGTCCTTCTCCTCCCTCTCAACTCCTCGGTTCGCTCCTGGAACCGCACCCGGCGCCGGTACTGTCCTCTTCCAAATGGGGACTCGAACAGGGAGCGTTCCGCACCAGGTTCCGCAGGGTGACGGCTACGCGCACATGGTGGTGTGCGGCGACGACGGGCTGGCGCACCGGCTGGCCGCCGAACTGCGCGGCGTCTACCGCGAACAGGTCACCCTCGTCGTCCCGCCCTCCCGGCGCCGGGTGCCTCAGCCGGTGGTCGGACGGGCCCGCGCGGCCTCGGCGGCGCTGCTGGACATGGTCAGCGCGGCCGTCAACCGCTCGGGCAGCGGCGGCTCCGGCGCCGCCGCCCCGGGCGCCGGCGAGCCGAACGGCGCCGTCCGTGAACTGGAGGCCGCCGAGCCGACCGACGACGTACTCGCGGAGGCCGGCGTGGACCGGGCCGCCGCGCTGGCCCTCGTGTACGACGACGACGAGACCAACATCCGCGCCGCCCTGACCGCCCGCCGCCTCAACCCCCGGCTGCGTCTGGTCCTGCGCCTGTACAACCGGCGGCTCGGCCAGCACATCGAGGAGCTCCTCGACCAGAGCGCCGCGCTGGCGAACGGTGACGCGCGGGACTCCGGGCTCGACGGCGCCGGCACCTCCACGACCGTGCTGTCCGACGCCGACACGGCCGCCCCCGCGCTGGCCGCGACCGCGCTCGTCGGCACCAGCAAGGTCGTCGAGGCGGACGGGCTGCTGCTGCGCGCGGTGGAACGGCAGCCGCCCCGCCCCGGCGAGGTCGCCGACCCCGGCCTGTGCACCCTCGCGCTGCTCTCCGCGACGAGCAACGACCCGGCCGGCGCGGACGGTTCGGAGGGCAGTGGCGAGCAGGGACCGCAGTTGCTGCCCGACGCGGCCGCGGTGGAGGCGGCCACCGGGCGCGGCACCGTCGCCCTGGAGCACGTGTCGTACTCCGGCCCTCCACTGCCCGCCGCGCGCGCCGGTGTGCCACCGTTCGGCGAGCTGTTCTCGCGGCGGCTGCGCTGGTCCCTGGCGGGCCTGGGGGCGTGCGTGGTCGCGCTCGCGGTGGCGCTGATGGTGGTCACCGGGGACCATCCGCTGCACGCCACCTACGTGACGCTGCTCGATCTGTTCTCCATCAACGAGCCCGCGCACAACGACGACACCGGCCGCCAGATCCTCCAGCTGCTCTCCGGCTTCGTCGGGCTGCTGTTGCTGCCGGTGCTGCTGGCCGCCGTGCTCGAAGCCCTCGGCACCTTCCGCAGCGCCTCGACGGTGCGCAAGCCGCCGCGCGGCCTCGGCGGGCACGTCGTGCTGCTCGGTCTCGGCAAGATCGGCACACGGGTGCTGACCCGGCTGCGGGAGATGGACATCCCCGTGGTGTGCGTCGAGGCCGACCCCGAGGCCCGCGGCATGGCGACCGCACGGCGGCTGCGGGTGCCGGTGGTACTCGGGGATGTCACCGAGGAGGGCGTCCTGGAGGCCGCCAAGATCCACCGGGCGCATTCCCTGCTCGCCCTGACCAGCGTGGACACCACCAACCTGGAAGCCGTGCTCTACGCCCGCTCCGTACGGTCCGGACTGCGGGTCGTGCTGCGCCTGTACGACGACGACTTCGCGACCGCCGCGTACCGCACCCTGCGCGCCGCGCACCCTGGCGCGCTCACCCGGAGCCGCAGCGTGACCCATCTGTCCGCGCCCGCGTTCGCCGGGGCGATGATGGGCCGCCAGATCCTCGGGGCGATCCCCGTCGAGCGGCGGGTGCTGCTGTTCGCGGCGGTGGAGGTGGCCGGACATCCGCAGCTGGAGGGGAAGACGGTCGGCGAGGCGTTCCGGGCGGGCGCGTGGCGGGTGCTGGCGCTGAGGGTCTCGGGTGAGCGTGGGACGGAAGAGCCGGGGCTGGTGTGGGAACTGCCCGAGACGTACGTCCTGCGGGGCGAGGACCGGGTGGTGCTGGCGGCCACCCGGCGAGGGCTGGCGGAGCTGCTCGGGCGGCGAACGCGGCAGCGGACGGATGTGTAGGGGCGCCGCCGCCCCTACACACCCCCTTGCCCTACGGCAGGTGCCTGGCGGCGAAGTCCAGCTCCAGGCGGACCTGCTTGATCCGCTCGTCCACCACCAGTGAGCCGTGCCCCGCGTCGTACCGGTACACCTCGTGCACCGCGCTCCTCGATTCCAGGCGCTTGACGTAGTTCTCGACCTGACGGATCGGGCAGCGCGGGTCGTTGACGCCGGCGGAGATGTAGACCGGGGCCTTGACCTGGTCGACGTAGGTCAGCGGCGAGGAGGCCTCGAAGCGGTCGGGGACCTCTTCGGGGGTGCCGCCGAGGAGGGTGCGGTCGAGGGCCTTCAGGCCTTCCATCTCGTCGTGGTAGGCGGTGACGTAGTCGGCGACGGGGACGGCGGCGATGCCCAGCGTCCACGCCTCGGGCCGGGTGCCGACGCCGAGGAGGGTGAGGTAGCCGCCCCAGGAACCGCCGGTGAGGATCAGCCGGTCGGGGTCGGCGAGGCCGGAGGTGACCGCCCACTCGCGCACCGCCTCGATGTCCTCCAGCTCGATGAGGCCCACCCGGTGCTTCAGGGCGTCGGTCCAGGCGCGTCCGTATCCGGTGGAGCCCCGGTAGTTGACGCGGACCACCGCGTAGCCGTGGTCGACCCAGGCCGCGGGGCCGGCGGCGAAGGCGTCGCTGTCGTGCCAGGTCGGGCCGCCGTGGATGTCGAAGACCGTCGGGAGCGGGCCGGTCGCGCCGGCCGGCTTCTGGACGAGGGCGTGGATGCGGCCGCCGGGCCCCTCCACCCACACGTCCTCCACCGGGACGGAGCCCGGCGACTTCATGCCGGGCGGGTCCAGGACGACCCGGCCGGTCGTCGAGCGGACCGCCGACGGCTCGGCGGCCGACGACCACAGGTACTCCACGCTGCCGTCCGGCCGGGCCGTCGCCCCGGAGACCGTGCCGGCCGGGGTCTCGATCTCCACCAGCTCGCGCTCGGCGAAGTCGTAGCGGAACAGCTCGCTGCGGGCCTCGAAGCCGTGCACGATCAGCAGGCCGCTGCCGTCCGGGTACCACTCGGCGCTGACGTCACCGGGAAGCTCCAGGGCCAGGTCGGTCTGCTCGCCCGTCGCGACGTCCCAGACCAGGGGCTCCCAGCGGCCCCGGCGCTGGTGGCCGATGAGCAGGCGGGTGTCACCGTCGACCGGCGCGAAGCCCAGCACCTCCAGGCCCAGCTCCTCCTCGCCGCCCTTCGTGTCGTCCAGCTCGGCGACCGTCGATCCGTCGGGGCGCAGGACGCGCAGCGCCGAGTGCATCGCGTCACCGTGCTCGGTGTGCTCGATGGCGATCAGCGTGCCGTCGTGGGAGAGGTCGCCGACGCCCGCGGACTCGCGGTGCCGGTAGATCTCCGCCGGGGGGCCGCCCGCGTACGACAGGTGGATCGTCGTACCGTCCTCGTCGGTCGAGCGGCCGACCACCGCGGTCCGTCCGTCCCGTCCGAGGGCGAGGCCCGCCGGGTAGGAGGGGTCGAGGCCGGGCACGGCGAGCTCGTCCTCGCCGCCCGCGAAGGGCTGGCGGCGCCAGACGCCGAACTCGTCACCGTCCTTGTCGTCGAACCACCAGATCCAGTCGCCGTCCGGCGGGAGCACGCCGTCCGTCGTGCCGTTGGGCCGGTCCGTGACCTGGCGCTGCTCGCCGGTAGACCGGTCCCAGGCGTACAGCTCGTACGTCCCCGTCGCGTTCGACACGAACAGGGAGCGGTCCGGTGCGTCCTCGGCCCAGTCGGGCAGCGACACCCGCGGCGCCCTGAACCGCTTCTCCCAGTCGGGCGTCTCCCTGCCCCGCCGGCCGTCCTCGGTGCTGCCCTGTCCCCGCCGCTGGTCCGACGACACGGACCCGTTGCTCTCAGTCATGGCCCCATACTGCCCCGACCCGGCGACAACGCGCAGATCAGATCCCCAGCCTGTGGAAAACTTTCCCCACCGCCGCTCCACCCGATGCTTTTCCACAGCCCCGCGGACGGGTCGCGCGGCCGCGCCCCGTACCGTGGAGGGCGTGTACCGGTTTCTGCTGACGCCCCGATGGTGGGGGATCAACGTCTTCGTCGTCCTGGCCATCCCGTTCTGCATCTTCATGGGTTCGTGGCAGCTCGGCCGATTCGAGGACCGGGTCCAGGACCACGAGACCACGACCACCGAGCAGGATTCCACGGGCCGGGGTGCGGCCCGTCCGCTGGCGGAGATGCTGCCGGTGGACAAGGCCACGGTCGGCGAGCAGACCACCGTGAGCGGCCGGTACGACGATCAGCTGCTCGTCCCGGAGCGGAAGCTGGACGACCGGGAGGGCTACTACGTCCTCACGCTGCTGCGCACCGACGACGGAGAGGCACTGCCCGTCGTACGCGGCTGGCTGCCCGGCGCACCCGACCCGGCGAAGGCCCCGGCCCCGCCCACCGGCGAGGTCACCGTCACCGGAGCGCTCCAGGCGGCCGAGTCCCCCGGCAGCAACGGCGTCAGCGGCCGCTCCGGGTGGCCCGAGGGCCAGACCGGCGCGATCAGCGCGGCGACGCTGCTGAACCTCGTGCCGTACGACGTGCACGACGCGTGGGTCACGCTCAACGAGGGCGACTCCGGGATGCGGGCCGTGCCCGTGACCGCGCCGCAGGGAACCGGGCTGGACCTGAAGGCGTTCCAGAACCTCGGCTACACCGCCGAGTGGTTCGCCTTCGTCGGCTTCGTGGTCTTCATGTGGTTCCGGCTGCTGCGCCGCGAGGCCGAACTCGCCCGGGACGCGGAGCTGGGCCTCGCCCCGGAGGGCGAGGAGCACGCCGGGCAGGAGGACGCCGGGCAGGAGGACGCCGGGCAGGAGGACGAGCGGGAGTCCCGCCCCACCCCGTCCGGCGTCTGAGGCGCAGGCTGTCCTACTCCGTCCCCGCCAGCACACCCGTCCAGTAGACGGTCCCCGCGCAGGCGTTGGACACCGTGGCCGTCGCCGAGCCGGAGCCGCCCTCCGGGGTGTACGTCACCGACACGCTTCCCTGGGCCGGACCGTCCTCGGTGACCAACTGGGTCGTGGTGCCGGTGTCGGCGCCGTCCGGGGAGGTGGCGCCCGTGGTGGTCGTGTCCCCGGTGGGCGAAGGGGCCGGTGAGGGCCCGCCGGTGCCGCCCCCCGTCGTGCCTCCGGTGGTGGGGCAGGTCTCCGAGGGCACCCAGGCGAACTGCACCTCGTACGCGGAGCCCGCCGCCAGGGTCAGCGACGCCGTCTCCAGGGACGGGTCGGGCAGACCGGCCGCGGCGTCCCCGGCCGCGTGCCGTGCCGTGCCGATGCGGGTGGCGTCCGCCGCGCCCTGCGGGGTGGCGACCACACTGCCGGGACCGACGACGGCGCAGCCGTCCGAGGAGACGTTGGTGACGCGGAAGGAGCCGTAGACCACACCCGTGGAGTCGGGGGCGGCGCTGCTCGCCAGGGCCGGGCCGAGCTGCTTCGCCGTGCACGCGGGGATGTCGTCGGCGGCGCTGGCGGAGGGGTCGGCGCCGGGCGTCGAGCCCGTCGCGGCACCGCTCTCCTTTTCCTTGGGTGTCTTCTCGGGGTCGGGCTTCTCCTTGCCCTCGGCCGTGCCCGCGGAGCCGACGACGCCGCTCTGGCCGCCGGCCGTGTCCTTGCCCTGGGAGGCGCCTCCCTGCGCCTGCGAGGCGTGGCCCGCGACGGACGGGTCGGCGCCCGGGCCGGTGGTGTTCGAGACGTGCACGAGGGCCGGGACCGCCGTACCGATGAAGAGCGCGGCGGCGGCCACACCGACGAAGGCCTGTCGCTTGCGGGCCCGTCGGGCGGGCACCGCGCGGCGCAGGTGGTCCAGGGTGCCGTCGCTCGGCTCCACGTGCCGGACGGCCTGGTGCAGCATCCTGCGCAGGGCCAGCTCGTCGGAGCCGAGCCCGTCGGGCGTGTCGAGCCCGTCAGGCCCCTGAGTACCGGGGCCCTGTTCGGCGGGGCCGTTGTTCACAGTTCCGTTCCCAGCGTGCGTGTACTTCGACGGTTCTTGCCCGGTCCACCCTGCCGACGACCCGGCGGGCCCGGTCGACCCGGCGGGTGGCCCGGCGGGTGGCTCGACAGGTCCGTTCGATCCGGCCGGTGGCCCGGCGGGTCCGGTCGGCTCGGCCGGCGCGTCTCCCTCCCGAGGTGCGTGCTCGCCGCGGGCGGTGCGCCACGCGTCGTTGCCGTCGCTCATGCCGGGGCCTCCATGGCAACCCTGAGCGCCGCGATGCCACGCGACCCGTACGCCTTGACCGAGCCCAGGGATATGCCGAGCGTCTCGGCGGCCTGCGCCTCGGTCATGTCGGCGAAGTAGCGCAGGACCAGTACCTCGCGCTGACGGCGCTGCAGTCCCTTCATCGCCTTGATCAGGGAGTCGCGCTCCAGCAGGTCGTAGGCGCCCTCCTCCGCGCTCGCCATGTCCGGCATGGGCTTGGAGAGCAGCTTGAGGCCGAGGATGCGGCGGCGCAGCGCCGAGCGCGAGAGATTGACGACCGTCTGACGCAGGTACGCCAGGGTCTTCTCCGGGTCGCGGACGCGTTTGCGCGCCGAGTGGACGCGGATGAATGCCTCCTGGACGACGTCCTCGCAGGAGGCGGTGTCGTCGAGGAGGAGGGCTGCGAGTCCGAGCAGCGACCTGTAGTGCTTCCGGTACGTCTCGGTGAGGTGGTCGACGGTGGTACCCGCCGCCGCGTCCTCCGCGCCGTCGCGCTGGTTCGGTATGCGGGCCGGCCGCGCTGCGGGCATGGGCGCGATCACCGGCATGCCACCGGCCGGACCGGCCACACGGGGTCGGACGGGCCGGACGGACCGGACGGGCGGCCGCACAGCGGGGCCACGCGTCGAAGCGGTGAAATCGAGTACCTCTGCCACGCCAGTTGGACACGTCCACCCCCTGGAGGGTTGTACGTGCCGGGCGTCACGTTCCCGCGCCTGTCGGGCAACCACCCGGCCGACGGTGCGTCATAGGCCCTCATCGTCCCGCTCTTCCCCTATGTCCCATATGAACGAGCGTCCCCACGCCCGCGCTCGGCGTCCCCTCGCCGACCACGCGGCCCCGCGCCCCGAATGGGTGACCGCAAAGACGCTCCCCGCCCTTCGCACGGTTGCGGAGGGCGGGGAGCAAATCCTCTGATGCCACAGGTGTCGGTTACAAGTAGTCCGGACCAATTTCCGGATCACATCTCGTTCACGAATCCTACAAACGGTGCTCAGGCGAACTCGGCCGCCACCAGCTCGGCGATCTGCGCGGTGTTCAGCGCGGCCCCCTTGCGCAGGTTGTCCCCGCAAACGAAGAGTTCGAGCGCCGTCGGGTCGTCCAGGGCCCGCCGCACCCGGCCGACCCAGGTCGGGTCGGTGCCGACCACGTCGGCGGGGGTGGGGAACTCGCCCGCGTCCGGGTTGTCGAAGAGCACGACACCGGGCGCCGTGGCCAGGATCTCCCGGGCCTTGTCGACGGTGACCTCGCCCTCGAAACGGGCGTGCACGGTCAGGGAGTGCGTGGTGACCACCGGCACCCGCACACACGTCACGGCGACGGGCAGGGCCGGCAGCCCGAGGATCTTGCGGGACTCGTCCCGCACCTTCATCTCCTCCGACGACCAGCCGTCTTCCCTCAACGACCCGGCCCACGGTACGACATTCAGCGCGACCGGCTCCGGGAACGGCCCGGTGTCGTCGCCGACGGCCCGCCGCACGTCGCCGGGGCTGTTCCCCAACTCGGTCCCGGCCACCAGCGACAGCTGCCGACGCAGCGTCTCCACACCGTCCCGCCCGGCCCCACTCACCGCCTGGTACGACGAGACGACGAGCTCACGCAGCCCGAACTCGGCGTGCAGCGCACCCAGCGCCACGATCATGGACAGGGTCGTGCAGTTGGGGTTGGCGACGATCCCGCGCGGCCGCATCCGCACCGCGTGCGGATTGACCTCGGGCACGACCAGCGGAACGTCCGGCTCCATCCGGAACGCGCCGGAGTTGTCGACCACCACCACACCCTTGGCGGCGGCGACCGGCGCCCACTGCGCGGAGACCTCGTCGGGTACGTCGAACATGGCGACGTCGACCCCGTCGAAGGCCTCCTCGGTCAGCGCCACCACCTCGACCTCCTCGCCCCGCACGGCCAACTTGCGGCCGGCCGAGCGAGGCGAGGCGATCAGCCGGATGTCGCCCCAGACGTCCGCGTGCTGGGACAGGATCTGAAGCATGACGGAGCCGACGGCGCCGGTCGCTCCCACGACGGCCAGGGTCGGCCGCCCGGAGCGTCCGGCGCCTTGGATGTCGGACATCAGCGCCCGGTGCCCCCGTAGACGACGGCCTCGTCGCTGTCGGAGTCCAGCCCGAAGGCGGTGTGCACGGCGCGGACGGCCTCGTTCACGTCGTCCTTGCGGGTGACGACCGAGATACGGATCTCGGAGGTCGAGATCAGCTCGATGTTCACCCCGGACTCGGACAGCGCGGTGAAGAAGTCGGCGGTGACGCCCGGGTTGCTCTTCATGCCCGCGCCGACCAGCGAGATCTTGCCGATCTGGTCGTCGTAGCGCAGCGAGTCGAAGCCGATGCCCGGGCGGTTCTTCTCCAGCGCGTCGATGGCCTTGCGGCCCTCGCTCTTCGGCAGGGTGAAGGAGATGTCCGTCAGGCCCGTGGAGGCCGCGGACACGTTCTGCACGACCATGTCGATGTTGACCTGGGCATCGGCGATCGCCCGGAAGATCGCGGCCGCCTCGCCCGGCTTGTCCGGCACACCGACGACGGTGACCTTGGCCTCGGAGGTGTCGTGCGCGACACCGGAGATCATGGCCTGCTCCACGTGCTTTTCCCCTTGCTTGATCGGCTCGCTGCTGACCCACGTGCCCTGCAGTCCGCTGAAGCTGGACCGGACGTGGATCGGGATGTTGTACCGGCGGGCGTACTCCACACAGCGGTGGAGGAGCACCTTGGAACCGGAGGCCGCGAGCTCCAGCATGTCCTCGAAGGAGATCCAGTCGATCTTCTTCGCCTTCTTCACCACGCGCGGGTCGGCGGTGAACACGCCGTCGACGTCGGTGTAGATCTCACAGACGTCCGCGTCGAGCGCGGCGGCGAGGGCGACGGCCGTGGTGTCGGACCCACCGCGCCCCAGCGTGGTGATGTCCTTGCTGTCCTGGCTGACGCCCTGGAAGCCGGCCACGATGGCGACGTTGCCCTCGTCCACCGAGGTCTTGATGCGGCCCGGCGTCACGTCGATGATGCGCGCCTTGTTGTGGACCGAGTCGGTGATGACTCCGGCCTGGCTGCCGGTGAACGACTGGGCCTCGTGACCCAGGTTTTTGATCGCCATGGCCAGCAGCGCCATGGAGATGCGCTCTCCGGCGGTCAGCAGCATGTCGAGTTCCCGCCCGGCAGGGATCGGGGATACCTGCTCCGCGAGATCGATCAGCTCGTCCGTCGTGTCGCCCATCGCGGAAACGACGGCGACCACCTGGTTGCCGTTCTTCTTCGCTTCCACGATCCGCTTGGCGACGCGCTTGATGCCCTCGGCATCGGCTACGGAGGAGCCTCCGTACTTCTGCACGACAAGGCCCACGTGCGCTCCTCGCTCAATCCGTCTCTTTCCGCACGTACGTACATGTACTGCGGTCGGCTCATTTTACCGAGCGTCCGGATTTCCCCCCTGCGGTATCGCATGGTGAGACTTCCTGGCTCGTCCAGGCAGGCTCATGCCCAGGAGGACGCAGGTCACTCGGGAAAGTGCCGTGTGTCACACGTTCACAAGGACATCTGCGACTGCTGTTCGATCCTGGCGGTCATGGCGTCGCCTCCTCGACACCGTGGTGCCCCGACCGGCGCCTCCCGCACGCTCAAAGCGCCGCAGGCCGGCCCGGAAGGTGTCCGGCACGTATCCGGGGCCCAGCTGCCCGGCCTCCTCGGCAGCCACGGCCGCCTCGTACTCGGCGCGGCAGTCCGGGCACATGCCGCCCTCGATCTTCGTCGTCAGCGCGTCCGCGTCGCAGGACATGCAGCAGATGACCGCGCGGGTCACGCGGGCCCGGCGCGGGGCGGCCTTCCGGCGGATCTTCACTTTCTTCGGGGGCGTTCTGGTCTCCAGTCGGTTGCGGCGAGGCCGCTCGGGTTGGGGGTGTTCACGGTCGCGGGGGAGGTCGTCGGTCACCGCGCGGGTGATCTCCTGAGGCGTCGCCCCGCGCGACAGCCACTCCCCCGCCAGCGGGGCGAGGGACCGGCAGTCGGATTCGGAGTCGGAACCGGCGCCGGGCCGTGAGTCGGCTGATCCAGTGCAGATGGCCGGCCCCGGTGATGCGGGACAGCGACGTACGCATCGCCTGCCGGCCGTAGCGCGGGTGCTGGGCCGCGAGGACCTTGTGGCCCATCACGTGGCCGGTGTCGAGGTGGTCGATGAAGACGGCGACCTCGGCCTCACGCGGCAGCAGGTGTGCGAAGTCCGGGTCCGCGTACGGGTCTTCGTCACCTGCGGGGCGTTTTCCGTAGCCCGGACGGGCCATGGGATGGGACGGCGCGGGCAGGGCGGGACTAAGGTCAGGCCCCGAATTGGTGTTGGCGCACCGCCGGGGCCGACTCAGTTTGACGCCTACTCGACTCACTCACGTGCATGGTTGGTTGGGTATTTCAACCAGACCAGAAAGCCCAAGGGAAGAGCGTTTTGCCCACGCCGACCGCGCCGTACGTGAGCACGGCGTTGCTCCTCGCCGCACTGACAGCCGGCGAGTGAGGAGCCGCCCTCCTCCCAAGCAGTACCCACCCGAAAGACGTGAACGATTCGCCTGCATTGTCCTTGAGTCACTCATTTGAGCGCCTCAAGGACATTTCCTGTCATCAGTTCGCGCTTTTCAGCCCAGCACCTGCCCCCAGCCCGCCGGGAGGACTGCGTCGGCCCCTTGATGAGTCGGCGCGCGATCCCGGCGGCCCGGGTGGAGCCGGCTCTCGGCGGGGTAGCCCAGCGGAACGAGCAGGGCCACATGCAGGTCCTCGCGCCCGTCGGCGCCGATGGCCTTCTTGACCTCGCCCTCGTCCCAGCCGTTCATCGGGCTGGTGGCGGACACTGCGACGCGCGCGGATCACTCGCGCCACGGTGGCGTGTTCGGGCCCTCAAGGACTACTTCGCCCAACACGGCATGGAGACCTGGGAGTTCGACGTTCTCGCCACCTTGCGCCGGAACGGCAAGCCGCTGACCGCCAAACAGCTCGCGGCCAACGTCATGATCGGCTCAGCCGCCCTCACCAACCGGGTGGACCGCCTGGTGGCCCGTGGCCTCGTCACCCGTGAAGCCGTCCCCGGCGACCGACGCAGCCTGCACATCGCACTCACCGAGGTGGGCCGCGCCCGGGTCGACGAGGTGGTGGAGGGCCACGTCCTGAACCTGCGCAAGATCCTGTCCGGCCTCGACCACGACGATCGCGAGGAACTCGACCGCCTTCTGCGCACACTGCTCGTGTCGCTGGAAGGCACCCGCTGACCCGAGGCCGGTACCGGAGGGGGCGGTACCGGCAGGGCCCGGAAACGGGCAAGAGACCGGAACGGCTGCTACGTGACCGGGCGCAGGCCCAGTGGGCCCGCGATCTCCTCCACCATGACCCGGCCGGCCTCCGTCTCCAGGGCCTCGTCGCCGAGCTCCTGGTCGGTGTCGAGGCCGTCCAGTTCCTCCAGGGGCTGGTTCAGGCGGACGTGGGCGACGACCGACTGGAGGGCGCGCAGGGTCGCGGAGGCCGTGGAGCCCCAGTTGGAGAAGTAGGAGAACTGCCACCACCACAGGGCCTCCGTGGTGCGGCCCGCCTTGTAGTGCACCATGCCGTGGCGGAGGTCGGTGATGACGTCGGTGAGGTCGTCGGAGATACGGGCCGGGACCCGGGCCTTGCTCGGCTCGTAGGGGTCGAAGACCTCGGAGTAGACGTCGATCGGTTCGAGGAGGCGGGCGAGGTTCTCGCGCAGGTCGTCCACGTCCAGCTCGGGGCCCGGATCGGGCTCGTAGCGCTCGTCGGGAACGATGTCCTCGTGGGCGCCCAGACGGCCGCCGGCCAGCATGAGCTGGGAGACCTCCAGGAGGAGGAAGGGGACCGCCGAGTCCGGCTCGTCGCCCTTGGCGACCTCGGTCACGGCGACCAGGAAGCTCTCGACCTGGTCCGCGATCTGGACGGCGAAGTCGTCCGGGTTCTGGTCGGTCGCGTGCAGAGTGGCGTCAGACATCTAGGAGTCGTCTCCCCTCGAAGGCGCGGCCGAGGGTCACCTCGTCCGCGTATTCCAGGTCGCCGCCCACCGGGAGGCCGCTGGCCAGGCGGGTGACCTTGAGGCCCATGGGCTTGATCATGCGGGCGAGGTACGTGGCCGTGGCCTCGCCCTCCAGATTCGGGTCCGTGGCCAGGATCAGCTCCGTGACCGCGCCGTCCGCCAGGCGGGCGAGCAGTTCGCGGATGCGGAGGTCGTCCGGGCCGACTCCGTCGATCGGGCTGATCGCGCCGCCGAGCACGTGGTAGCGCCCGCGGAACTCGCGGGTGCGCTCGATGGCCACGACGTCCTTCGGCTCCTCCACCACACAGATGACGGACGGGTCGCGACGCGCGTCACGGCAGATGTTGCACTGCTCTTCCTGCGCGACGTTCCCGCAGGTCGCGCAGAAGCGGACCTTCGCCTTCACTTCCATGAGGGTCTGGGCCAGCCGCCGTACGTCGGTCGGCTCCGCCTGGAGGATGTGGAAGGCGATCCGCTGCGCGCTCTTGGGACCGACGCCGGGCAGCCGCCCGAGTTCGTCGATGAGGTCCTGGACCACGCCTTCGTACAACGGACTGCCGTCCTTCCTGATGTTCCTGCACTACGTACGGTAGAGGGCTCGGGCCGGTCTGAGAAAGCCGAACGGGGACGCGGACTCAGAAAGGCAGGCCGGGGATGCCGCTGCCGCCGCCCATGCCCTGGGCGAGCGGGCCGAGCTTCTGCTGCTGGAGGTTCTGCGCGTTCTCGTTGGCCGCCTGGACCGCCGCGACGACCAGGTCGGCGAGGGTCTCGGTGTCCTCCGGGTCCACCGCCTTCGGGTCGATCACGAGGCCGCGCAGCTCACCGGAGCCGGTGACCGTGGCCTTCACCAGGCCACCACCCGCCTGGCCCTCGACCTCGGTCCTCGCCAGTTCCTCCTGGGCCTGGGCGAGATCCTGCTGCATCTTCTGGGCCTGCTGAAGCAGCTGCTGCATGTTGGGCTGGCCACCACCGGGGATCACGTTCAGCTCCTGTCGCCGCTGTCGCCGCGGGGTCACCGCGGGATTTTTTGCCGTTCGGCACGAGCCTACGTGGTCCGCGCGGCCCTCGCCCCAGCACTCTTTCGAGTGATGCCGGGGAGAGTCCTATACCTGATCAACGCCCTCTTCCGGATGGAAAAGCG